>CAXTCD010000004.1:0-58807 GCA_964242145.1 uncultured Rhizobacter sp. | reverse complement strand
CAGCGGTTCCATCCTTTTCCATTCGCCTTCGCTCAACAGCTTTCTCGTCATCTTCCGCATCCTCTTCTCGCCGTAAGTCTAATTGTTAACACGGCCTAGGCCCAGTGCACCGAGCGGCGACAGGCCCATGTGGAATGTGAGGCTGCAGATTCGAAGCTCGAACAGCATCCGGCACCGGACTGCGAACAGGCTTGGGGATCTCTGAACTCAAGCGTCGCTTGAATTCCTCATCGAGCCCGCCACCAGATCGAAGCGGTACAGCCGGCATTCGATCGGCCCATTCCACATCGGGGTGCGCCGCGCTTCTTTCAGCCGCATCGAGCCGGGCAGCTTCATGTCCGGGCTGAGCACATAAGCGGTCCAGCCGGCCGCATGCTGCGTGTAGGCGCGCTTCCAGTGGGCGGACAAGCGGGGAAAAAAGTCGTCGGGCGCGTCGCGGTTGGTGTCTTCACCTTGCTCGCGAATTGACGGCCGTGCGGCTTTGCCGCTGACATCGATCCGCTCACCGTACGGCGGGTTGATCATCAGCGTACCTGGCAGGTCAGAAGGCAGCGCAGGCGCCGGTCGCTCCAAGGCGTCACCGCCATTGAACTGGATGGCCTGCTCGACGCCAGCGCGCTGCGCGTTGCGCCGTGCGAAGTCGACCATGCGGAACGAGACATCGCTTGCAAAGATCGGAACCGCGCTCTCGTGGATGCGCGACTGGGCGTGGCTTTTCAGCCGTTGCCATTGGGCGCGCATCTCGGCGTCGATGAAGGGCAGCAGCCGCTCGAAGGCGAAGCGCCGTTTCAGGCCGGGCGCGATACCGCAGGCGATCTGTGCGGCTTCGATCGCGATCGTGCCCGAGCCGCAGCAAGGGTCGTGCAGCGCACCACCAGCTTGCGGTGTGCCTTGCCAATGGGCGGCAGCCAGCATGGCCGCGGCCAGAGTTTCCTTTAGCGGTGCATCGCCTTTGTCTTCGCGCCAGCCACGCTTGAACAGCGATTCACCGGAGGTGTCGACATACAGCGAAGCACGCTCTTCGCCGAGATGCAGCATCAACTGCAGATCGGGCTGGCGCGTGTCGACGTTGGGGCGTTCGCCCGTGGCATCGCGCAGCATGTCGCATACGGCGTCCTTGATGCGCAACGCGGCGAAGTTCAGGCTGCGCAGGGGGCTGCGCTGCGCGGTGGTGTCGACTCGCAGCGTGTGCTGCGGCGTGATCCATTGCAGCCAATCAACGCTGCGCGCTAGCGCATACAGGTCGTCTTCGCTTTGGTAGGGTCCTTCGGCGACTTCGGCCAGCACGCGCTGCGCCAAGCGGCTTTCGAGGTTCAAGGCCATCACTTCCGCCGGCCCGCCATCAAGCGCCACGCCACCGCGGCCACGATGCACTTGCGCGGTCGGCAAGATGCGCTGCACCTCTTCGGCCAACCAGGATTCAACGCCTGCCGCACAGGGCAGGAACAAGGGCAATGCGCACATGGATTACATCGCCTTGCGTAAGTTGGCCGGCGCGATGCGCAAGGCTTCGCGGTACTTGGCCACGGTGCGGCGAGCCACCTGAATGCCTTGTTCTTCGAGCATGTGACTGAGCTGGCTGTCGGAAAGCGGTTTGAGCGGGTCTTCCGAGGCGACCAGTTGTTTGATCAGCGCGCGCACCGCGGTGCTCGACGCATTGCCGCCGGCTTCGGTGTTGAGGGACGAGCCGAAGAAATACTTCAGCTCGAAGGTGCCGAACATCGTTGCCATGTACTTTGCGGTGGTCACGCGGGAAATGGTCGATTCATGCAGGCCGAGTTCGTCGGCGATCTCGCGCAGCACCAGTGGCTTCATCGCAATCTCGCCATGCGTGAAGAAGCTCTTCTGGCGCTCGACGATGGCTTGCGAGACGCGCTGGATGGTGTCGAAGCGCTGCTGGATGTTCTTCATGAACCAGCGCGCTTCTTGAAGGCGTGAGCTGAGCGCGGCACCCGCGCCACTCGCAGCCGAGCCGCGGCTTTGGCGGATGGCTTGCGCGTACAGGTCGTTGATGCGCAATTTGGGCATCACGTCGGGGTTCAGCACGACCTTCCAGTTGCGGCCTGACTTCTGCACGATGACATCGGGCACGATGATGTTGGCCTCGGCCCGGGCGAAGGGCCGGCCTGGCTTGGGCTCGAGCGCGACGATCAGTGCTTGCGCCTGTTTGATGAGGTCTTCATCGGCGCCGGTGGCCGCCATCAGCTTCTTGAGGTCACGCCGAGCCAGCAGTTCGAGGTGCTGCTTGGAGATGATGATCGCGATCATCTGCGCTTCGCTGCGAGGCAGGACG
This sequence comes from uncultured Rhizobacter sp., assembly GCA_964242145.1. Classification (GTDB taxonomy): domain Bacteria; phylum Pseudomonadota; class Gammaproteobacteria; order Burkholderiales; family Burkholderiaceae_C; genus Rhizobacter. The sequence continues at coordinate 56,514 of CAXTCD010000004.1, read as the reverse complement.
CGCAGCTGCAGGCTCAGGCATTCGCCCAGGTTGCGTGCGCCGACGCCGATCGGGTCCATGTTCTGCAGCCATTTGAGCGCGCACTGCAGGCGCTCGAGCAGCTCTTCGCGGTCCGCCTCATCTTCAGCCAGCTGGGCGACGATGTCTTCGAGCGGATCGTCGAGGTAACCGTCATCGTTCAGCGATTCGATCAGCACCGCCACCGCGGCCGCGTCTTCCGGGCTCAGGCGCATGCCGAGCAACTGTGAGCGCAGGTGGTCTTGCAGGCTCTCGCTGACCTGATTGCGGTCTTGCGGATCGAAGTCGTCGCTGTCGTTGTTGCTCGAACTGTTGGAACTGCTAGGCGTTTCGCGGATGCCGTCGAAGTCATCGCGCTCGGTGCCGTTCTCCCAGTCTTCACGCTCGGTGGTACCGAACTCGGCACTGTCGACGCCCGGCGTCTCTTCGCCAGCGGAGCTTTCGGACGAGCCGCTCTCGGTGACGCTGTCGGCCTCGCGCTCGGCCACACGCTCCGAAGGCAACAGGCGCTCGCTCATCGGCTCGATCGCCGGCGCCATTTCCTCTTCGGGTTCAAGAAAGGGGTTCTGTTCCAGCATCTGCTCGACTTCCTGGTGGAGTTCGAGCGTAGACAGTTGCAGCAGACGAATCGATTGCTGTAGCTGCGGCGTGAGCGCCAGATGCTGCGACAGGCGAACCTGCAACGACGGTTTCATCGCAGGCCTGCCTTGCGCGAGAGTGCGCTTGCGTGATTGACGAAAGCTGCGGGATGAAGCGGGCCGCCCGATCGCGGGCGTGCCGGCTTGAAAGGCTGCTGTCTCATCTCACATCCGGAAGTGTTCGCCGAGATAGACCTTCCGCACGTCGGCGTTCTCGACAATGGCTTCTGGCGTGCCCTCGGCCAGGACGCGGCCTTCGCTGATGATGTAGGCGCGATCGCAGATGCCCAGCGTCTCGCGCACATTGTGGTCGGTGATCAACACACCGATGCCGCGCGCTTTGAGGAAGCCGATGATGCGCTGGATTTCCAGCACGGCGATCGGGTCGACGCCGGCGAAAGGTTCGTCCAGCAGGATGAAGCGCGGCTGGGTGGCCAGCGCACGGGCGATCTCGACGCGGCGGCGCTCGCCACCCGACAGCGCTGGGGCTGGGCTGCCGCGCAGTTTTTCGATGCTGAGATCGGCGAGCAAGCCGTCCAGGAGTTTGTCGATCACCGCCTTCGACAGGGCTTTGCCCTTGTCGTCATGCTGCAGTTCAAGAACCGCGCGGATGTTTTCTTCGACGGTGAGCTTGCGAAAGATCGATGCTTCCTGAGGCAGGTAGCTCAAGCCCAGCCGGGAGCGCTGGTGAATTGGCAGGCGCTCGACCCGTTGGCCATCGATGCTGATTTCGCCGGCATCGGCGCGCACCAAGCCGACGATCATGTAGAAGCTGGTGGTCTTGCCAGCGCCGTTCGGCCCGAGCAGCCCGACTACTTCGCCGCTGTTCACCGCCAGCCGAACGTCTTTCACGACTTTGCGTGAACCGTAGCTTTTCTGCAGTCCGCTGGCCTCCAGGCGGCTCAAGGAGGCAATCACTTCCGGAGCAGCAGCTGCGTTCAACGTGAGCCCCCCGCCGAGGCCGGCTGCGACGCTGCTTCAGCGGCGGCCGCCGAGCCTTCGCGCGGCGTGAACACGAAACGCACGCGGCCGTTGTTGGCGTTGGCGGGTGTTGACGCCGGGGCGTTGCCCGAGCCTGACACCGTGAACAACTCCGATGTGGCGTCGTAGGTGATCAATGCGCCAGTGGCTTCAGCACCCACGGCGTTGCCGCGGAGCTGTCGGACGGAAGCTTTGTTCACGAAGCGCACCGTGTCGGATTTGCCGTCGTACTCAAGGCGCTCGGCCTCGCCTTCGATGAATTCATTCACACCTTCGCGCTTCTGACGAAAACTGGCAGGCTGGGTGCTGGACCCGGTGGCTGTGGCCAGCCGATAGCCGTCGGCTGTTTCCTTGATGTCGATGCGCGCCGCGCGAATCACCATCGTCCCTTTGGTCACCACGACATTGCCGTTGAAGACCACGACCTGGTTTTGCAGATCAGCCTTGCCGGATTGGTCGGACTCGACTTCCATCTTCTTCAGGCGGTCGGCTTTCTCGGCATGAGCTGTCGAAAAGCAGAAGGCCGTTGCTACCAGCAGCAAGGCCGGCAGGCGGTGGTTAGAAGGGAAGAAGGATTTTGAATTCATATCGGCATGAAACTTGCAGGCTATTCTAGCCCACAGTTTCATGCCATCGCGGCTTTTTGCGCATCGCCGGCAGTCTGAGCCCGGTGGAGTGTGCCGCGGATCACGATCAGAGGTCAGGCGCCTTTGCGTGAACGCTCGATCAGGTACTCCGAAACCTGCAGGGCACGCTCAGGGCTGCCTGCGAGCGTACCCGATGTGAAATAGCGGCCATGAATGCCCATGGCTGGAACACCATCGATCTTGTAAGCCTCGACCAGGCGTGACGCCTGCTTTGCTTTGGCTTGCACCGAGAATGAGTTCAGCACTTCCAGGAACTTGGCACGGTCGACACCGTTCTTTTCCATCAGCGCTGCGACGTCTTCCGGCTTTTCAAGGTGCTGATGGTCGTTGTGGATGGCGTAAAAGACTTTGCGGTGAAGCTGGTCCACTTTGCCCAGGGCTTCCAGCGCATAGAAGATTTGCTGGTGAATCGTGTATGCCTCGCGGAATGCAACCGGCACGCGGCGAAACGCCACGTCGGCCGGCAGCTTCTTCTGCCACGCGTCCAGCGCCGGCTCGAAGGCGTTGCAATGCGGGCAGCCGTACCAGAAGAATTCGATCACTTCGATCTTGCCGGCGGGCGCGCCGACCTGGGCCGCCTGGCTCAGCTTGATGTAATTCGTGCCTTCGACGGGCGCGCCTTGCGCATGGGCCGACAGGCTCGCCGAAAGACCGGCGGTGCCCAGGCCCAAGCCCACCAGTTGCGCTGAGAAATCGCGACGATTCATGTTGTTGATGTCCATGCAGTTGTAGTTGAGGTTGGAGTCGACCGGGTTGGCAAAGTTTCAGGCTGAAGGTGTCGGTGGGTTACTTCTGAACCTGGACCAATGCCGATTCGATCCCTGCGCCTTCGAGCTTTTCTTTTGTCACGCTGGCTTCTTCCTTTCGATCGAAGGGGCCGAGCCTGACCCGATACACCGTGCGGCCCGTTTGTTCGCGCTCGGTGATCTTGGCAGCCAGGCCCATCATCGCCAGCTTCGCGCGCTGTTGCTCCGCGTCTTCGACACGACCGTAAGCGCCCGCCTGTACGAAATAACTCAACGCATCAACCGATGGTTTGGTGGACAGCGTCGTGCCGGTCACGGAGGCCGGTGCCTTGTCCGCAAGGATCGCAGCCGGGTCATGGCTGGTGTTGTCCTTCGGCGAAGCGGCAGTGGGATTGACCGGAGGCAATGTCGGAGGGATGGCAGGGGGCGTGGCCGGCGACTGCTGCAAGATGGCCGGGGCCGGCGTGGCTGCCGTCACCGGCGGCGCGGGCGGAGGTGTCACGACGCCGCTTGCGATGTTGGACGACCGGACCGGCGTTTTGCTGTAGAGCGCACTGTTCGGGTCCCAGTTCCTGTTCTTTGCAGCTTCGGCAGCGTCTTGTTCGGCGGTGCGTTGCGGCACCTTGTTGACGAATGGCACCGGCACCTTCGCGATGTAAAGCGCGACGCCGAGCGCCATCGCCAGCCCGATCAGCAGACCGACGATCAGGCCGAGAAAAAAACCGCCACCTTGCTGGCGGCGCGGTGCACTGCGTTGCGTCTTCATCTGTTCTCCCGTCACATCTGTTCCGGCGCGCTGACGCCGAGCACCTGCAGCGCATTGCGCAACACCTGGCGCGTGGCGGCTAACAAGGCCAGGCGGGCTCGCATCAGCGCCACGTCGTCGATGAGGAATCGCTCGGCGGCATAGTAGCTGTGGAAATTGCTGGCGACGTCGCGCAGATAGAACGCCACATCGTGCGGTGCCAGATCGCCGGCCGCGCCGCTGAGCATGCCGGGGTATTCGGCCAGTTTCAACATCAGCGTGGCTTCGGTCGGCGCGGTCAGTAGCGACAGATCGGCCTGCGCCAGCGAAGCGAGATCGCCACCGCGCTCGGCAACCCAGTCGCGCAGCACCTTGCTGATGCGGGCATGGGCGTACTGAACGTAGAACACCGGGTTCTCGTCGTTCTGCTTCAGCGCGAGGTCGACATCGAAGGTGAATTCGGTGTCGGCTTTGCGGCTGATCAGGAAGAAGCGGACGGCGTCTTTGCTGGTCCAGTCGATCAGGTCTCGCAAGGTCACGTAGCTGCCGTGGCGCTTGGAGATCTTCACTTCTTCGCCGCCGCGCGTCACGCGAACCATCGTGTTCAGCACGTAGTCGGGGTAGCCCACCGGAATGCCCTGGTCGCTGCCCTGCAGGCCGGCGCGCACGCGGGCAATCGTGCCGTGATGGTCGGTGCCCTGAATGTTGATGGCCTTCGTGAAGCCGCGCTCGAACTTGTTCAGGTGATAGGCAACGTCTGGCACGAAGTAGGTGTACGTGCCGTCGGACTTTTTCATCACGCGGTCTTTGTCGTCACCGTAGTCGGTGGTGCGCAGCCACAGCGCACCGCCTTCCTCGAAGGTCTTGCCGGCAGCCATCAGCCGCGCCACGGTCTGCTCGACGCGCCCGGTCGAGTACAGGCTCGACTCCAGGAAGTAGTGATCGAAGCGAACACTGAATGCCTGCAGATCCAGATCCTGCTCATGACGCAGATAAGCCACCGCGAACTGGCGGATGCCATCGAGATCGTTCTCGTCGCCGGACGCCGTGAACTCACGGTCATCGGCGCGCACGGTCTTCTTCGCCATGAAGTCGGCGGCGATGTCGGCGATGTAGTCACCGTTGTAGGCCGACTCCGGCCAGCCGTCATCGCCGGGTTTCAGGCCCTTGATGCGGGCTTGTGTCGAGTTCGCAAGTGTCGCGATCTGCACGCCAGCGTCGTTGTAATAGAACTCGCGCTGAACCTTCCAACCCTGGGTTTCGAAGAGATTGCAGATGGCGTCGCCGAGCGCTGCTTGGCGGGCGTGGCCCACGTGCAAAGGCCCGGTCGGGTTGGCGGACACGAATTCCACCAGCACCTGATCGGCGCGGCTCGCCTGCTGACCAAACTGATCGGCATCGCGCAGCACTTCGGCCACCACTGCTTGCTTGGCGCTGGCTTTGAGTCGCAGGTTGATGAAGCCGGGGCCGGCGATTTCCATCGCGTCGACCCACTGCTGCACGGCCGGGCGGCGCTTCAATGCATCGATCAGCGATTGCGCCAACTCGCGCGGGTTCTTTTTCAATGGCTTGGCCAGTTGCATCGCCACCGTGCAAGCCAGGTCGCCATGCGACGCCTGCTTCGGTGACTCGAACGCAGCGGGCAAAGGATTCGAAGGGCTGATTTCGGCGATGGATTCGCCCAGGGCATTCAGCAAGTCCTGCTTGGCTTGGATCATCGGAGGATTCTAAGTGGCGGCCACCGCGAGCACGCCCTGGTGCCCCGGCGCGGCAAGGCCGGGATAACCGCAACGATTTGTACTCAATTTGATCAGCAGGGCGACAGGGACAGTGCCAAGATGCCGCTCACCCAGGCGGTTTGCCTGCCCGCGTGTTCCTGACCGATGTCGTCCACCCAAACTTTTTCCAACAGCGCTCACAGCAGCCCGCCGTTGCCGGCCCAGATCGGCAAATACCCGGTATTGCGCATGCTGGGCGAGGGGGCGACCAGCGAAGTTTTCTTGGCGCGCGATGAATTCCATCAACGCGACGTGGCGATCAAGCGCGTGCGGCCAGGTTCGGTCAACGACCCGCACGACGGCAAGTTTTTCGAGCGTTTCTTTGCCACCGAAGCGGCGTTGGTTGGGCGCTTGAAGCACCCCAACGTCGTGCAGATTTATGACGCCGTGGTCGACCCGGTCGAGTCTTACCTCGTGATGGAGCACGTGGCCGGGAGCACGCTGCGGCCTTATTGCCGGGCCGACCAATTGCTGCCCTTGGAGCTGATCGTCGAGATCGGCTTCAAGTGCGCGATGGCGCTCGGTTATGTGTACCGGCAGGGCCTGATCCACCGCGACGTGAAGCCGGCCAACCTGCTGGCGGTGGTCAACAGCAGCGGCAACATCACCGACGTGAAGATCAGCGATTTCGGCAGCGCGCTGAACATGGCATCGGAGATCACGCAGGTCTACCGCGTCGGCTCGCTGGCCTACATGTCGCCGGAGCAGCTGGATGGCAGCACGCTCGATTGCCGGGCTGACATGTACTCGCTGGGCGCCGTGCTCTATCACCTGATCGCTGGGCGGCCACTGTTCGAGTCGTCTTCGCAGTCCGCGCTGATGAACCAGATCTATACCGCCGAGCCCACCTTGCTCAGCGCGCTGCGCTCCGGTGTCGAGCCAGGTGTCGACAACGTCATCCTGAGCGCGCTGTCGAAGAGCCCGGCCGATCGGTATGCCAGCTGGGACGATTTCGCCCAGGCGCTGTCGGGCCTGATCACCAATCAGCAGGTGCCGCGCGGCCAGTTGCAGGGCGTGCTCGATTCGGAGCGCTTCAACCTGCTGCGCACGCTGGATTTCTTTGCCCACTTCGGCGATGTCGAGCTGTGGGAGGTCGTGCACCGCGCGAAGTGGCAGCGCTTTCCGGCAGGCCATGCGCTGTACAGCCCCGGTGAAGAAGGCAATACCTTTCACATCATTTCGCGTGGCGAAGTCGAAGTCTTTCGAAACGGCAGCCGGGTGGCGCAGCTTGGCGCGGGCACCTCGGTGGGCGAGATGGCCTACCTTGCGCCCAGCCCCGAACTGCGCTTGCACAGCACCAGCGTCATCGTCACGCAGGCGGCGACGATGATCTCGTTCACGCCCGGCTCGCTGGCCCAGCTCAGCCCGAGCTGCCGCCACTTGTTCGACGAAGCTTTCATCCATGTCCTGGTGCGCCGCCTGCATGTCGCGCACGAAGCGATAGCGCACCCACGGCGAATTCTTTGATCGGACTGTGTCAGCCGAGCAGCATGCCTCTGCGTTGTGCTGAGGCCTGGGTGTTTATGGCGGTGCCTCAACCCGACCCGGCGCAACTCTTCGTCATCCCTCGAAAGGAATCCCCATGAAGACATTGATGAGCGTGCTGGCCGTGGCCGTCGCTGCTTTCGCCAGCTCGGCCCAGGCTGCCGATGCGGCGGCTTCGGCCCCCGCGCCGACTGCACAGCAAGGCAAGATGGCCACCTGCAGCGCCGATTTCAAAGCCACCGGCAAGCCGGGCGGCGAGCGGCAGGCATTCATGAAGGTTTGCCTGAAAAAGGATGCGGAGGCCGCGCCCGCCCAGCAGGGCAAGATGAAAACCTGCAGCGATGATTTCAAGACGACCGGCAAGGCGGGCAAGGAACGCCAGGCCTTCATGAAGGAGTGCTTGAAGAAGTAGGGCGGGGCGGTTTTACCGCGCAGCCTTCAGCACGAGGAAGGCATGACCGTTCGATCTCCACCCACCGGCCGCTTCAGCGGCCGGTCGTCCAATACGACGCGTCGCCGTAGCTGCGCTTCAGGTGATCTACCCACAAGCGCACGCGCAGCGGCAAATGCTTGCGCTGCGCGAAGACGGCGTAGATGCCATTCGGCGGCGCGGCGAAGTCGTTCAACACGCTGATCAACTGGCCGCTGGCGATTTGCGCTTCCACCTCCCAGGTCGAGCGCCACGCGAGTCCCAGCCCGGCGAGGCACCACTCGTGCAGCACCTGGCCGTCGCTGCAGTCGAGGCGGCCGCTCAGGCGAAGGTGCGTGGCGGCGCCATCGATCGTGAACGCCCAGCCGCGGGCCTGGCTGGCATCGCTGCTGAGGGTCAGGCATTGATGGCGGTGCAGCTCGCTCGGGTGCCGTGGTGTGCCAGCGCGCTGCAGGTACGCGGGTGCCGCCACGCAAAGCCGGCGGTTGTCAGCCAGGCGCACGCTGACCAGGCTGCTGTCCGGCAGGTCGCCGACGCGCACCGCGCAATCAAAGCCCTCGTTGACGATGTCGACCACGCGGTCGCTCAGATTCAAAGACAGGCTGACCTCCGGATGAAGCTCGGCAAATTCCGGAATCAGCGGCGCCACATGGCGGCGCCCGAAGCCGGCCGGCGCGGTGATGCGCAGATGGCCGCTGGCTTTGACGCCGCCCGCGCTGACGCTGGCCTCTGCATTCGCCAGATCGGCCAGCAGCCGTTGGCAATCTTCGAGGAAGGCGCTGCCTTCGTGGGTCAGCGTCAAACGGCGGGTGGTGCGCAGCAGCAGCTTCACGCCCAGCCGCTCTTCCAGCGCGTCGATGCGGCGCCCGATGACGGCGGGCGCCACGCCTTCGGCGCTGGCCGCGGCCGTCAGGCTGCCTTTGGCGATGACGGCGACGAAGGATTCGATCTGCTTGAGCTTGTCCACAGGCCCGAGATTACCTGCAAGCCAGTCATGAATCCTGAGACTTCCAGGGGGCTTAATCTGCTCGTAGGTATCGAATAGATTCGATACCCCTGCGCAGGCGCGCACTCGGCGAGATCGCTCGCCGACCCGCGCGACACTGACGCCGCCGATTTCTTGACTCCACGAGGTAACACCATGAGCGCTCGCACTTCCATTCACAGCCTGCAGGTGGCCAACGAGCTGTACCGGTTCATCGAAGACCAGGTGCTGCCGGGCACGGGCATCGAGAGTTCCCGCTTCTGGCTCGGCTTCGACGCGATCGTGCGTGAGCTGGCACCGAAGAACATCGCGCTGCTGGCCGAGCGCGATCGCCTGCAGCGGGAGATGGACGCCTGGCACCGCGCACACCCCGGCCCGATCGCCGACATGAAGGCCTACCGCGCCCACCTCGAACGCATCGGCTATCTGCAGCCGCAACCCACCGCCGTGAAGGCGACCACGACAAAGGTCGATGCCGAACTCGCCCTGCAGGCCGGGCCGCAACTGGTGGTGCCGATCCTGAACGCCCGCTATGCGTTGAACGCTGCCAATGCGCGCTGGGGCTCGCTGTATGACGCGCTTTACGGCACCGACGCGATCGCCGAGAAAGACGGCGCCGAACGCGCTGGCACCTACAACCCGATCCGCGGCGCGAAGGTCGTCGAATACGCTCGCCACGTGCTGGACGGTGCGGCGCCGCTGAAGAGTGGGTCGCACATCGAATCGACCGGCTACCGCATTGAAGGCGCGCAGTTGGTGGTCGAACTGAAATCTGGCCAGACGACCAGCCTCGCCGAGCCATCGCAGTTCATCGGCTACCAGGGCGACGCGGCTGCGCCGTCGTCGGTGCTGTTGCGCCATCACGGGCTGCACATCGATGTGCGCATCGACCGCGAGACGGCAATCGGCAAGGCCGACCCGGCCGGCGTCAGCGATCTGGTGCTCGAAGCGGCGCTGTCGACCATCCTCGATCTCGAAGACTCGGTAGCGGTGGTCGATGCGCAAGACAAGGTGCTGGCTTACGGCAATTGGCTGGGCATCTTGAAAGGCACGCTGACCGAGCAGGTCAGCAAGGGCGGCAAGACCTTCACCCGCGGCCTGAACCCGGACCGCGTCTACACCGGCCCGCAAGGCGGTGAAGTCACGCTGCATGGCCGCTCGCTGATGTTCGTGCGCAATGTCGGCCACCTGATGACGAACCCGGCGATCCTCGATGCCGAGGGCCGTGAGATTCCCGAGGGCATCCTGGACGCCGTCATCACGACGACCATCGCGCTGCACGACCTGCAGCGCACGCATCAGCCCGGCATCAAGAACTCGCGCACCGGCTCGGTCTACATCGTCAAGCCAAAGATGCATGGCCCGGCCGAGGTGGCGTTCGCGGCCGAGCTGTTTGGCCGCGTCGAGCAGCTGCTGGGCTTGCCGGACAGCACCGTGAAGCTGGGCATCATGGACGAAGAGCGCCGCACCAGCGTCAACCTGAAAGCCTGCATCGCGGCCGCGGCATCACGGGTGGCGTTCATCAACACCGGCTTCCTGGACCGCACCGGCGACGAGATGCACACCGCGATGCTGGCCGGCCCGATGCTGCGCAAAGGCGACATGAAGACCAGCGCCTGGATTCAGGCCTATGAGAAGAGCAACGTGCTGGTCGGGCTGGGCATGGGATTGCGCGGGCGTGCGCAGATCGGCAAAGGCATGTGGGCGATGCCCGATCTGATGGCGGCGATGCTGGAGCAGAAGGTCGCGCACCCGAAGGCCGGCGCCAACACCGCCTGGGTGCCGTCGCCAACCGCGGCCACGCTGCATGCGCTGCACTATCACCAGGTCGACGTGTTCGCGGTGCAAAAGGAACTGGAAGCCACCGATGCTGATGCGGCGCGCGATGACTTGCTGAACCACCTGCTGCAGATCCCGGTGGTGAAGGAAGCCGGCTGGTCGGCCGCCGAGCGCCAGCAGGAACTCGACAACAACGTGCAAGGCATCCTCGGTTATGTGGTGCGCTGGATCGATCAGGGCGTGGGTTGTTCCAAGGTGCCCGACATCCACAACGTCGGCCTGATGGAAGACCGCGCGACCCTGCGCATCAGCAGCCAGCACATCGCGAACTGGCTGCATCACGGCGTCGTGACATCAGCCCAAGTGACCGAGACCTTCCAACGCATGGCGGCGGTGGTCGACCAGCAAAACGCCGGTGACCCGCTGTACCACGCGATGAGCGGGCGCTTTGACGCGTCGGCGGCCTACCAAGCCGCACTCGACCTGGTGTTCAAAGGCCGCGAGCAGCCCAGCGGCTACACCGAGCCGCTGCTGCACGCCTGGCGCTTGAAGGTGAAGGCCTTGCACTGAACCGCTTTCAGGGGCCGGCAGGCCCTTGGCTTTGGAGATAGATCGAGCTTGATAACGCGGCACCTTCGGGTGCCGTTTTTTTTGCGTCCTCCGGCTGAATGCCCTTGACTCGGCGTTGAAGGGCGCTCGCCTCCCGGCGAGCGCGCCCCTGTCGACCCACAGCCTTATTGCAAGCCGGCTCGTCTAGGGTTAACCCGTTAAAAGCAGGGGGGAAAGTCCCAACGAAATAAGCGTTCGAAGGCCTTCAAACAAATGCACGGCCGTTCTAAATTTCGCCGCGGCTTGCGCTTACATGCATTGCATCAAGCGCCGGCTGACACAGAGGCCGGCCCTCCCGGGCCGACTAAAGACCTCAACCCAAACTGGAGCGAGACAGATGGACAAGACAACCTTGCGCGGCCGTGCGTCGCGTGCTTACGGCTCGGTGGCTTTGGCTTGCGGGCTGGCGTTGGGCGCTGCGTCGCCCGCGATGGCCGACAGCTATGCGCAGACCAAATACCCGGTGGTGATGGTGCACGGCATGCTGGGCTTCACCGCGATCGGCCCACTCGACTACTTCTACGGCATCGGCAGCGCCTTGCGCTCCAGTGGCGCGGTGGTCTATACGCCGAGCGTCTCGGGCGCCAATTCATCGGAGGTGCGTGGCGAACAGCTGCTGCGCCAACTGCGCGCGTTGAAAGCGGCCTACGGCGACGAGAAGTTCAACCTGATCGGCCACAGCCATGGCGGGCCGACGGTGCGTTATGTTGCTTCGGTGGCGCCGGAACTGGTGGCATCGATCACCACCGTGGGTGCGCCGCATCAGGGCAGCAAGGTGGCCGATGCGATTGAAGCCGCAGCGTCGGGATCGGGAACCACCGTGCTGGTATCGAACATCGTCAACGCCTTGGCCAAGCTGATCGGCTTCTTATCGGGTGCCGATCCTGAATTGCCGCAAGACTCTTTGGGCTCGCTGCAAGCGCTCAACAGCGCGGGCGCAGCGATCTTCAACCAGCGCTATCCGGAAGGTGCACCGACCCAGCCCTGCGGCCAGGGTCCGGCAGAGGTCAACGGCGTGCGCTATTACTCGATGAGCGGCGCCAGCGTGGCGACGAACCCCTTCGACGTCAGCGACTTGCTGATGGTGTCCTCCAGCGCTGCCTTCGGCTGGGAAGACAACGACGGCCTGGTCAGCCGTTGCTCCAGCCATTGGGGCACGGTACTGCGTGACAACTACGGTTGGAATCATCTCGATGAGGCCAATCAGGTCTTCGGGATGCGTGGCCTGTTCACCTCGGACCCGGTGTCGGTCTACCGCAGCCAAGTCAATCGTTTGAAGGTGGCCGGCTTGTGAAAAACCTTCCTGCAGGATTGATTCACCCGGTGCCGCAGCCCACCGCGACGCCTCAACCCGACCCGTCAAGACGGCACACGCATGGACCACTGGCCGGGCTCGCGCTGGCTTGCGCGGCGGTGGCTGCGGCCACCGCGGTGTTGACTTGGTTCGATGCCCGCCGACCCGTGCCCGCACCTCAAGCGACGCCAAAGGCCATGGTCTGGCGCACCAGCCCGTTGGCCGAGGGCGGGCCTGGTGCGGTGGCGGCTGCGCAGACCGAGGCGTTTGACGTGGCCGCAGCCGCGCGGCAGCGGGTCATGAAGGTCTGGCAGACCGGCTCGCTGCGCGGCTCTGAAGTCGGTGGCGACTGGGGCCGCTGGGTCGAGCATGTGCTTCAGCCCGGCGCCTCGTTGCGCCGCCGCTTCGATTACCTGCTGACGACGCTGGGCGAGGTAGACCACACCGACCTGCGCTACTGGGTCGAGCATCAGGTGACGACGGACATCGATGCGGCGGCCGCATCTCAGGTGCTCACGGTCTGGGACCGCTACATCAGGCTGCAACAGCACCGATTCAGCGAAGGCCTGAACCCGAAGGACGAGCGCAGCTGGCAGGCGGCGCTGGCCGAGCGATCGCGGGTGCGCGTGCAGATCCTCGGCGCGGATTGGGCGAAGGCCTTCTATGCCGATGAGGAGCAGAGCTTTGCCGAATTCACGCAGCGAAGGTTTGCGCCGAAGGCGGTGAACGATGCACTGCCGGCAGGCGCGGCGAGCCCAGCCTCGCTCGACTCGGGCGCGGATGCCTCGCTGTTGGTGCCGCCGCCTTTGGCCTCGTTGAGCGCTGACGATCAGCGGCAATTGCAGCAGCGGCGGACCGCTCAGTTCGGTGCCGAAGCGGCTGAGCGCCTGCGCGCCGAAGACCTGGCCTGGGCTGCCTGGGAGCAGCGCCTCGGCGAGGCCCGGCAGCAGATGCAGTCGATCGCCCGTGCGCCGGAACTGTCAGCGTTACAACGCAGTCAAGCGCAAGACGCCTGGTTGCGTGAGCGCTTCTCCGGCAGTGAGTTGTTGCGAGCCCAGGCGATGTTGCGCGCAGGGTCATAGCACGGACATAGCAAGGACATAGAACCCGATCGCTGCACGGGGCCTCGCGGCGCGGCGACGACTCGCCGCGAGGCTTACGACTACGATCGCCGGGTGCCTTCTTCCGCTGCGCCTCCCTCTCATCCGACCCTGAATCATCTGCAGGAGCGCCACGGCCCCAGCTACCGCTGGCGTGTGCTGCTGACCGTGATGCTGGCAACGATGGCGTCGCTGATGGCCTCGACCATCGTCAACGTGGCCCTGCCCGACATGAGCCGTGTGTTCACGCTCGGGCAAGAGCGGGCGCAGTGGCTGTCGGCCGGCTTCATGGCCGCGGTGACGGTCGCGATGCTGGCCACGCCCTGGCTGCTGGGCCGATTTGGCTACCGTCACACCTACACGGCGGCGGTCTGGCTGCTGATGCTGGGCGGCATCAGCGGCGGGCTGGGCGGCAGCTTCGAGTGGGTGCTGGCAATGCGGGTGGTCGAAGGGGTGTCGGCCGGCGTGCTGCAGCCGATCCCGGCGGTCATCATCTTGCACATCTTCGGCCGCCAGGAGCAGGGCCGGGCGATGGGCATCTTCGGCTTTGGCGTGGTGCTGGCACCGGCGCTCGGGCCGAGCATCGGCGGCGTGCTGGTCGAGATGTTTGGTTGGCGCTCGATCTTTTTTGTCGTCGTGCCGTTCTGCATGTTGTCGCTGTGGCTCACGCGCCGCTACCTGCCGCACAGCTCGCCGGGCATCGATGAAGTCAATCAAGACCGCCGCCGTTTCGACTGGCCGGGCTGGCTGCTCTTGTCGGTGTCGGTGCTCAGCGGCATGAACGGTCTGGTGTTGATGCATGCGCCGTCGGCAAAGGCGTTCGGCCTGCTGTTCATCTGCCTGTGCACCGCCGCGGCGTTCGTGTGGCGCCAGCGGCGGGCCGAGCATCCGTTGATGGTCTTCGAGCTGTTCCGGCTGCGCTCGTTCAACATGGGCAGCTGGGTGGCGTTCATCTACGGCATGGCCTTGTTCGGCTCGACCTACCTGGTGCCGGTGTTCATGCAGATCGCGCTGAAGCTGCCACCATCGCAGGCCGGCGCGGTGCTGCTGCCGGCCGGCATCGTGCTGGCGTTTGCCATTCCGATCAGCGGGCGCCTGGCCGATCACGTGCCATTCAATCGCCTGGTGGCGGGCGGCGTGCTGTTGCTGGCTGCCAGCTTCTGGTTAATGGCCTGGGTGGGGACGACCACGCCGCTCGCAGTGATCACCGGTTTTGCCATCATCGGCCGCATCGGCCTGGGCGTGATCCTGCCGTCGCTCAACATCGGCTCGGTGCGCAGCCTGCCGATGAACCAGATCTCGCATGGGTCGAGCACCATCAACTTCCTGCGGCAACTGGGCGGTGCGGTCGGCGTCAGCCTGGCTGGCATCGTGCTGGAGTGGCGGCTGCAGGTGCATGTGAGCGAGCCGCTGCGCGCCTTCCACGAAACTTTTCTGATGCTGGGCACGATCAGCGCGCTGGCGGTGGTTGCGGGTTGGCGCATGGGGCCGCCTGCCACAAGCAGTGCAGCGCGCAGCGAATCGCAGCCGGGGGATCTCGTTTGACCCCTTTCGTTTGCTCGATCTGGTTTGCCCGATCTCGTTTGACGCTTCCCCACTCAGACCCGGCATCTGAAATCACGAGCGCTCACTGCGCCTTCGTTGCTTTGCTGCATTGAAAGTGCAGCCGGTACCTGTCGCCTTGCGCGGTGGCCTACCATTTGCCTGCTGTTGCCATACCGCCCATAACCAAGCCTTCATGAACCTGCCTTTCGAACAATTGCCCGAGCGTTGCGACGTGCTCGTCGTCGGCGCCGGGCCGGCCGGTTCAGCGGCAGCGCAGGTGCTGGCGCGAGGCGGCGTCGACGTGGTGCTGGTCGATCAGCGCAGCTTCCCGCGCGACAAGACCTGCGGCGACGCCTTGATTCCCGATGCGCATGCCGCGCTGGCCCGCCTGGGGGTGATCGAGGAGGTGTTGGCCCAGGCGCAGGCGGCGGGCCACATCGGCTGTATCGGCCCGCGCGGCGGGCGCATCGACGTTCCCGGAACGCTGGCGGTGCTGCCACGGCGCCGGCTCGACGACATCGTTTGCCGGGCGGCCGTGCGTGCGGGCGCGCGCATGTTCGCCCCTGCCCATTTCGAGGCACCTTTGCTGGATGCGCAGCAGCGCGTCGTCGGCGCGAGCCTGTCGCATGAAGGCGCCCGGCGCGACATCCACGCCAAATGGGTCGTGCTGGCCACGGGTGCCGTGCCGCAAGCCTTGGTGGCTGCCGGCCTGTGTGAGCGTCAGGCGCCGACCGGCGTTGCGCTGCGTGCATATGTGAAAAATGTAGCGATGGTGGGCCGCATCACCGAGCTGGAAGTGGTCTGGCATCGCGAGATCCGGCCGGGCTACGGCTGGATCTTTCCGTGCGGCGATGGCGTCTTCAACATCGGCGCGGGCGTCGGCAACAGCCATCGGCCGGACGCCTCAGGCCGCAGTGCAATGCAGGGCAAGGTCAACCTGCGGCAAGTCTTCGATGCGTTCTGCGAGTTCTATGCACCTGCCCGAGCGCTGATGGCCGGCGGCGTGATTCAGGGCGGCCTGAAAGGTGCGCCATTGCGCTGCACGCTCGACGGCGCCCAGTTCTCGCGGCCCGGCCTGCTGGTGGCGGGCGAAGCTGCTGGCAGCACCTATTCGTTCACCGGTGAAGGCATCGGCAAGGCACTCGAGACCGGCATGCTGGCCGCCGAGGCCCTGCTCGGCGCCCGGCCCGCGCTGGACGATGACGCGTTGCGTGCGCGTTATGAAGCCAGCCTGCGGGCGCTCAAGCCGCGCTTCGAGCTGTACGAACGCGCCCATCGCGTGAACGCTTATCCCTGGCTGATCGACCTGCTGATCTGGCGTGCCCGCAAGAGCCCGCGTCTGCTCAAGCGCATGAGCGGCGTGCTCAACGAAACCAGCAATCCTGGCAACCTGATCAGCTTCAAGGGCATGGCCCGGCTGTTCACCGAATAGCGGAGCGCGCCATGTGCCAACTGCTCGGCATGAATGCCAACATCCCCACCGACCTGATGTTCAGCTTCACCGGCTTTTCCCGCCGCGCTGAAGAACACAAAGACGGCTTCGGCATCGCGTTCTTCGAAGACGCTGGCGTGCGCCTGTTCGTGGATGCGCAAAGCGCGCGCAACTCACCGGTGGCGGAGATGGTGCGGCACTACCCGATCCGCAGCAGCAACATCATTGCGCACATCCGCAAGGCCACGCAGGGGCGGGTGGCGCTCGAAAATACCCACCCGTTCCAGCGCGAGCTGTGGGGGCGCTATTGGGTGTTTGCACACAACGGCGACCTGAAAGGCTTCACGCCCAGGCTTCATGCGGCCTTTCGCCCGGTGGGTGATACCGACAGCGAGCGTGCGTTTTGCTGGCTGATGCAGGAGCTGGCCAAGGCGCATGCCAGCTTGCCGTCGGTCGATGAACTGAGCCGCACGTTGACTGAACTGGTGCCGCAGATTGCCGCGCACGGCACCTTCAATTTCATGCTGAGTCACGGCAATGCGCTGTGGGCGCACTGCTCGACCCATTTGCACTACCTGATCCGCCAACATCCGTTTGAAAGCGCCAAGCTCCAGGACGAAGACATGAGCGTCAATTTCGCGCAGATCCTGGCCCCGCAAGACCGGGTCGCCATCATCGTGACGCAGCCGCTGACGACCAATGAAGCGTGGGTCGCGTTCAGCCCCGGTGAACTGAAGGTTTTTCTCAACGGCGCTCTTTATCACGGCTGAGTTCATCCCCACTTCGGGGGTATGTAACTGCATGTACAACAACAGACACATGCCGAGCTGAGTGGAAAAATTTGTTCTTTTCCAGGGAGAACAAAAATGAGTGCAATCATCGATCGGGTCGGAGCGGCGCTCGGGGGCTTGTTCACCAGCCAGCACCGCCGATTACTGCAGCTGGAAACCATCCTGCCCAGCGGCACGCTGCTGGTCGAGCGCGCCCAGTGGAACGAAGACACCAGCGGCCATGGTCACCTCGGAGTACCTAACTCCGCAGATAAGCGCGCCCCGCACATTCCGCTGACCCCGCTGCTTGCCGTGGTCGACTGCCTCAGCACCGACGCCCACCTGCCACTCAAAACCCTGCTCGGCGAGCCGATGAGCCTGCGCCTGCTGACTGCCGAGGGCCGCTACCGCACTTGGCACGGCTACGTCACGCGGGCCGCCCAACTCGGCTCGGACGGCGGCTTTGCAAGGTATCGCCTGCAACTCGCCGCCTTCACCCATTTTCTGAGCCTGCGCCGCGACAGCCGCGTCTTCCTCGGCCAGCGCGCCGACGACATCGTCACCACCGTGCTGCGCGCCTACCCGCAAGCCAACTTCCGCTTCGAACTGTCCCCGCAGGCCATCGCCGCCGCCCCGGTGCGCGGCACCACCACCCAATACCGCGAGACCGACGCTGCCTTCGTCGAACGGCTGCTCAGCGAAGAAGGCTGGAACTGGCGGCTCGACCACGAAGACAGCGACGCGCCGCTGAGCAGCGCCCGCGCGGCCCGCCACTGCCTGGTCATCAGCGACCCACAAGCCGCCCGCCCTGATGTGGGCCCGCTGCGCCTGGGCCGACCCGACCTGCGCGGCCCGCTCGGCCTGGCCGAAGACACCCTGACCGCGCTGAGCCACGAACACCGTGTGCAAGCCAACGCCGTGACCCTGGGCGCGTGGGACCCACGCCAACTCGCTGGCGTCAGCGCCAGCCAGCAAAGCCCGCTGGGTGCGAAGCAGGCCCGGCTGGAGACCTACGACGGCAGCGGCCAACAACGCTACGCCCAACACCGCGATGGTGAAGACCACGCCGACAGCGCGCTGGCCGAAGCGAGAGCGAGCCTGGCCCTGGCCCGCCATGAGCTTGCCCGGCGCAGCGTGCAAGGCACCGGCGCCGTGCGCCGCCTGCGCGCCGGGGCTGGCTTCGAGCTGATCGGTCCGCCATCTTCAGACGCCGCCCGCGCCAGCAGCCAGGTCAGCCAGCCCAAGCGCTACCTCGTGCTCAGCCTCCACCACGAAGCGGCCAACAACCTCGGCGCTGAAGCGGCCCAACTGCTGCAATCCACCGAACTCGAAGCCGGCAGCTACCAACAGCACTTCCGCGCCGTACCCGCCGACGCCACCCTGGTGCCCCCGGAGGTGCCCAAGCCCCCAATCGCCGGCCTGCAAAGCGCGATCGTGGTGGGCCACCCGAACGACACCGTGACCACCGAGCGCAACCTGCGCGTCAAAATCCAATTCCCTTGGCAACGCGGCCGCGTGCCACTGCGCGGCGGCCTGGACGGCCCCCTCACCCCCGGCCAACAAGACACCGGCCACGCCCCACAAGACGCCAGCGCCAGCCAATGGGTGCGCGTGAGCCAGGCGGCGGCGGGCGCCAACTGGGGCAGCGTCTTCATCCCACCGGTGGGCAGCGAAGTCCTGGTTGATTTCATCGGCGGGGACATCGACCGCCCGTTGATCACCGGACAAATCCACAACACCCAGGACCGCCCACCCTGGCCGGCGGGCGTGGACTCCGGTGCCAACCACCCCGGCACGATCTCCGGCTGGCACAGCCGCAACCTGGACGGCCAAGGCTTCAACCAATGGGTGATCGACGACGCGAGCGGCCAACTGCGCATGCGGCTGGCCAGCCACAGCGAACACAGCCCGTGGAGCGAACTGACGCTGGGCCACGTGATCCAGCAACACCCGATCAGTAGCCAGCGCGGCGCCTGGCTCGGCTCAGGCTTTCTGGCCCACACCGAAGGCTGGGCCAGCATTCGCGCGGCCGACGGCCTGCTGCTTAGCAGCACCGCGCGCCCCGGTACCTACGGCAGCGCCGAAGGCACGCAAATGGACGCCCGCGAAGCCGTGGCCCAACTGCACGGCGCGAACCAACTCGCGCAAGCGCTGGGCGAAGCCGCCAGCGCCCAAGGCGCGCGGCCCCTCAGCGCGAATGCACTGAACCGCGTGCTGGCCGACATCGACCCGGCCCAAGGCGGCCAGCACCCCACACGCAAGAAAGCGCAGGGGCGAGAAGAGACCGACCCGATCGAAACCTTCGCCGCGCCGCACATCGTGCTCGACACCCCGAGCACAGCCCTCCTCAGCAGCCCGGCGACGATCGCCAGCTTCTCCGGGGAAGACACGAGCCTGATCGCGCAAAGCGACATCCACGTGGCGGCGGCGCACAGCGCCAGCTTCGTCTCGGGCCAGACCACCAGCCTGTACACCCACGAAGGCGAGCTGCAAGCGATGGCGGCCCACGGGCCGTTCAGCCTGCGGGGCCACACCGACGCGCTGGAGCTCTTGGCCGACGACTCGGTCAGCGTCGTCTCGGTCAACGGCGAGATCACGGTGACGGCCCAGCGGATCGAGCTGATCGGCGGCGACAGCAGCCTGGTGCTGGACGGGGCGGACATCACCTACACCACGCCGGGCGGGTTTGAGGTGAAGTCGGCCAGCCACAGTTGGGGTGGGGGCAGCCGTGGCGCCGAAGTTCCTATCCCTTATCTGCCGTCGTCTTTGTCGGCATTGCAGCCAGCGGAGCCGGAGAAATTTCCCAAACTCTACAGCCAGCAAATAGATACCTCTTACTGGACCGGCTATGACGAAACCGGCAAAGCCTTGTACCAAAGCGGGTATGTCATCCGCGACGCCCAAGGCGCCGTTGTACAGCGTGGGCAAACCGACGAGCGGGGATGGACGGAGCGAATTTTCACGCCCGAGAAAAAGGATTTGGTGATGTATCTCGGCGAAGGTGAATGGAGAGTTTTCATCGACCTTGCCAGTCCCGTGACGCCCACCGATGGCGAGCCCGCAGAGGATTCATCGACATGAACATCAAAAAAGATTTGCCTTCGCCATTTTCGGAAGACACCGCACTCAATCAACATTTGGATGCCGACCCTGAGGTGTTGGCCGAGTTGGAAAACACAAAGTTTTCGGAGCAGGCATCCGAAACGCTCGCTTCAGACGATTCTGATTCGAAAGTGTTGACGCCCGAGCTGCCTTATAAGGTGGAGTTGAGATTGAAGTTCATCGACTTTGCAGGTGCGCCGATTCCGGGCTTGAAAACGATGGTTGTGCTGGATGAGAAAACCATCCATGCCAAGACCGATGCAAAAGGTGAGGTTCCCACCATTCCAGATTTGTTGCCCAGTGGGCTTTTGGCGGTCTGGATCAAGAAAGATGACGGCAGTTTTTCATTGAAGTATGAGGGCGTGGTTTCTGCTCAGAGCATGACGATGTGCCTCGTCAGCCCCTATGTGCGCATACCCATCACCACCGAAGAACACCACGGCTTGGTGGCCAAGGCAGAAAAGAAACCTGCCATCGACCCGGCCGCGAAAAACCAGCCCATTATTGCGACGGTGAATCAAGGTACTCGACCCACGCCGCAGCAATTGGAAGTGCTCGCCAAGCGCAATACCTCCGGGTTCCCGGTTTCTGTCGCGAGTGCGGCCAGCACCGACGCGACCGGCAGAACTCAAATGCCAACGGCGTGTCTCTGGAGCCAGGGTGATTTCAGGATGGGTTGCAGACAGACCACGCCGTCCAATGAGCAGGCGAGAGAGGCGGCGAAAAATACGTCTCGGGCGGCATCGGCAGAAACAAAGTCGGCTGATTCCAAAGTTGGGAAAGGGGAGGGGGTGAACTCTACTGATGCTCAGAATCCCAAACCAACCCATTTCCCGCCCTTGGACGAAGCCTCGCGCAAAAAACTGGCCGATTTGATGAAGGCCATGGCGGAGCAGTCAAGGTGGAATTTTGATGAAATCAAGGGCATGGGTTCGCATGGTGTTTTGGCCGCCATCAATGGAAATAACTTCACTTATCCATCCGAAAAACCTGAAAATTTGTCCAAGACGGCTTGTTATATGTCGGTGAAGATCGGATTGATGCGCTCAGCATTTGTGTCGAGCATTGACGGCGATGAGCGGCCTTATCTGGCCGGTCCATGGTTGGAACGGCAAGGATTCTCGAATGTGACGAACGAGTTGCCTGATGCTAGGTGGGCTGCACCAGGTGATATTATTCTCTACAAGTATCCTAAGGCCAAAGCTGAAAAGAATGCGGAAAAAGCTGAGGTGAAATATAAGAAAGAAGTTGAGAAGTATGAGGAAGAAAAGCAGCGTCTAGAAGAGGCAAGAACGGTCTGGGAGAAAAGAAAAGAGGAATGGCAGACGGCGAATCCAAAAAAGAAATTCACGGAAGCCGATCCGATGGGGAAGTTGAGAGTCGTGCCCAAACTGAAAGACGTCAATTATGGGCACATAGATGTTCGTACCTACGACGGATACGTGAGTGATTTTAACTCAATATATTTACCTAGACCGTCTGGCTTTGAGGTGATTGGAATCTATAGAAAAATTCATGATCCATTGCCGAATATCCGGCTTATGGCTTTCTTAAAGGTTTTGAGGGAATGGGAGTGTCATTCGGAGCGCGAGGATAAAGAAAGATACTATATGCTGGGCATGAATTTAAAGATTAACGGCAGTTTGAAATTTTCAGACGTGACTGAGCATCCACATGAATCTAGCATTCACAGGGATGTGTTGCTCAATCCGGCGGGGGCCTACCAAATAATACTTAAAACTTATCTTGCTTTGGTTAATGGGCCCATAGGATTGCCAAAAGGTTTTTCGCCCAAAAATCAGAATAAATTGGCCGTGGCACTTATTGAACAAGCTCCTGGAAATCCATTGTCATTAATTAGAAAGGGGAAATAAAAGCGGCTTGTGAGATTTTAAAAAGAACATGGAGCAGCTTGCCGGGAATGAAAGATTCTAGAAAAGAGATGAGACATGGTGGATGGTATACATATACACTTGATGATGTTGTGCAAGCTCATGATAAATTTATGAAGGAGCTATTGGAATGAAGGGTTGGAAAAACTTATTTGTGTTGAGTTGCCTTGCATTTGCAGACTGCTCTTTCGCTGGGCAAGTCAACTTGTGCTCTATTTTGTCAAAGAGTAAAGATGGCGAAATATATCTCTTAGACTCAGGAAAATTGATATCAAAAGGCCCGATTGATTTTGGGGAATATAAATACAAATTTGACCCTAAAAGGACATTTTTTGAGATTGTCACGGGGTATTTTGTGGCTGTGCCTGAAAAATTCGAAATTCAAGAAGGTATGCGAGCAGATTTTATTTCTTACGCGCGCGTAAAAGATATTTGCCCGCATACCAAATTATATTCATAATCTCTAATTCAACGAGAAGCTTCTTCTAATGCTGCTGCAGAAAAATACCCGCCTTCTCTTGCAATTGACATGAATATTGATTTGGGTATGATTCCTGATGATGATGGGCCGGGTGGATGGGCTGTTGTTAATTATAAATTCCAAACAAAGATGCGTGGACTTATCCTGAATAAGGAATAATTTTAAGGTTTGCGATATTGTGATTTCTAATAAAAAGGAAGGCGTGTTTCTCAATATTTTGTTCAGCACGTTATCGATCCTCCTCTGCCTCACCGGCTGCTCCGCCAAAGCCGATGTTTCACCCTCCCCCAGCGACATCCAAGCCTTGATCGACCAAGGGCAAGACGAATCCGAGGGGCCGTTAACGGTCTGTGCTCAGCAGGCGATCGCCGTCAAGGGTGCAGCGCACGCGATGCTGGCGCTGTGCCATGCCGCACCAACGGGTGACGCTGCAAAAACCGTCTCGGTGTCGACGCCGGGGCATGTGGATCTGTTTGTCTTGCGTCGCGAGGGCAATCAATGGGTGACCGCCGCGATGCAGCAGAACGTTGAAGCGGGTTCGCTGGGAGCCGCGAACGATGTGAAGGTGCTTCGGCTGGGTGACGATTTCCATGGTTTTTCGGTCAGAAATGTCTTCGTCGGGCAGGGTCACACGATCGGCGGCATGGACATCTACGCGCCCAAGGGTGATGGGTTTGCGGCGGTGTTGCAGATGACGCTCGATGCCTCGTTCAGTGGTGACGACCGCTGCGGCAAGGATGAGTCGGGTTGCCGGCCGTCGCATGACATCCGGCGCCGCCTTGAGATCGACGACCACCAACCGCTGGCGGTCTATCCGATCCATGTCACTGAGACGTCGACCGAGCCGGGCCACACCAGCACGAAGCGGTTTGATCTGAATTTCAGCCGTTCGGCGTGGGCCTACAAGGCACCGAAAGACGTGTCGCTGCAGGTGGAGTGAATCTCGCTTCATCGATTGGTGAAGTGATCCAGGCGCCTTGAACCTCAGCGCCAGCACTTCGCCGCGCTCACTCCCGTCGCGGCCGCATACCGCTGTTGCACCCGCGCCCTCGACACCGCCGCGCCAGTCCTGAGAAACTCGCCCGGTTCACATCAAGCCGGAGCGGTCGGCGGCGTACACCGATCCTTCGCGTCCCATTGAATGATGCCGGTGCCTCACGCCGATGGCCGGTTGCGGGAAGCTGACGTAACGCTTGAGCGGCGTCGGCGTCGGCTTCCGCTGGATTGACTCATGCCCCTGCCTTCCACGCCCACACCTCGCTTCGATCGCTTCTACAAATACGAGCCACTGACACAGTTGCTGTCCGACTACGCAGCGGCGCACCCGGAACTGGTGCAGCTGCAATCGATCGGCAAGAGCCATGAGGGGCGCGACATCTGGGTCGTGGGGCTCACGAACATCGCCACGGGCGTGGACACCGACAAGCCGGCGTTCTGGGCCGATGGCAACATCCATGCGGCCGAGTTGACGGCGAGCACGGCCTGCCTTTATTACCTGCATCTGCTGGTGACGCTGTACGGCCGGCCGACCGAGGAAGGGCGGCAGGTCACGCATTTGCTGGACACGCGCACGGTGTACTTGTGCCCGCGGCTCAACCCCGATGGCGCCGAG
The DNA here is from genome assembly GCA_964242145.1 of uncultured Rhizobacter sp. Lineage (GTDB taxonomy): Bacteria > Pseudomonadota > Gammaproteobacteria > Burkholderiales > Burkholderiaceae_C > Rhizobacter. Next base: position 32,445 of record CAXTCD010000004.1, on the reverse strand, counting down.
CTGGCGATGGCCGACAAGCCGCGGCACATCCGCTCATCGACGCGGCCTTATCCGTTTGACGAGGCGCCGGTCGATGGCCTGACGATCGAAGACGTGGATGGCGATGGCCGGGTGCTGTTCATGCGGATTCCCGACCCGAACGGCGGCTACAAGAAGGCGCAGCAGGACGCCCGCCTGATGGTGCCGCGTGCGCCGGGTGAGTTTGGCGGCGAGTACTACCGGCTGATGCCCGAAGGCACGCTGAAGAATTACGACGGCCTGACGGTCAACATCAACAAGGATGCCGAAGGCCTCGACCTGAACCGCAACTTCCCTGCCGGCTGGCGGCAGGAATTCGAGCAATTGGGCGCCGGGCCTTACCCGGCCAGCGAACCCGAGGTGCGGGCGATGGTCGATTTCATCTTCGGGCACCGCAACATCGGCGCCGCGATCAGCTTTCACACGCACAGCGGCGTGATCTTGCGGCCGATGGGCACGCAGAGCGACGACGACATGATTCCGGAAGACCTGTGGTCGTTCAAGCGCTTCAGCGCGCTGGGCGAGCAGCTCACCGGCTACCCGGTCATCAGCACGTGGCATGACTTCAAGTACCACCCGAAGCAGGTCATCACCGGCACGCAGGATTGGCTGTATGAGCACCTGGGCACGCTGTTCTGGGTGGTCGAGATCTGGTCGCCGAACAAGGAGGCGGGCATCACCGGCTACAAATGGATCGACTGGTTCCGCGACCATCCGATCGAAGACGACCTGAAGCTGCTGCAGTGGAGCGATGAGCAGTGCGGCGGCATGGCTTATGTCGAATGGATGCCGTTCCACCACCCGCAACTCGGGCCGGTGGAGATTGGCGGCTGGGACAAGATGAACTTCTGGCGCAACCCGCCGCCGCACTTGCGCGAGCGGGAGGCGGCCCGCTTCCCGGCCTGGATGACGCAGATCGCGCTCAGCCTGCCGCGGCTCGACGTGCTGCGCACCGAGGTGCGCGCACTCGGGCCCGACACCTGGCGCGTGCGCTTCGCCGTTTGCAACAGCGGCTGGCTGCCGGCGTATGTGACTCAGCGGGCGCTGGAGCGCAAGGCCGTGCGCGGCGTGATGTTCGAGATCCACCTGCCCTCGGGCGACCCGACGGTGTCGCTGGTCAGCGGCAAGGAGCGCATGGAAGGGCCGCAGCTCGAAGGCCATGGCCCGAAGAATTCACTGCAAGCCTTTTTGCCGACCCGCGAGATCACCGCCGACCGCGCGGTGGCCGAATGGGTCGTGCGGGCACCGAAGGGCACGCGGCTGGCACTGAGCGCGCGAGCCGATCGGGCCGGTGCGGTGAAGACGGAAGTCAGCCTCGACTGAGGCCAGGGCCAGGGGGCCGAGCGGCAGCTCAGTTCAGCTCGTCGCTGGATGCGCTGCGCGGCAGCACCGGTGCTTCGCTCATCGCTTGGCGCCACACGCGCTTGGGCAGGAAGGTGCGCAGTTGTTCGATGGCTTTTTCGACCAGCGCCGGGTGCAGCTCATGGCCGATGCCGGGCAGCACATCGGCGGTCACGTCGCCACCCAAGGCCACCAGGCGCTCGGCGGAATCGACGATCGGCGCGGGCGGCACCACCGTGTCGGTCATGCCGTGCAGCAAGTGCAAGGTCGTGTCGCTCGGCGCATGTGCAGGTTGCACGGCGTGGCGGCCGGAGAACGCGATCACCCGCCCGGCCAGCGCCGGCTCGGCCTGCGCCGCTTCGAGCGCCATGATGGCGCCTTGCGAAAAGCCGGCCAGCGCCGTGTGTTGCCACGACATGTTGAACTGCTGCTGCATCGCACGCACGGTGGCAATGAAGCGTGGCAGTGCGTCGGCCACGCGCTGGGGTCGGTTGGCATCGGTGATGCCGCGGATCGAAAACCATTGCCAGCCGCTTGCGCCGGCATCGAAGGCTTGCGGCGCATCAATGCACAGCACTGCGGCCTGCGGATATTCGTCCGCCAGGCGCTGCGCGAGACCGGTCATGTTCGATGCTTCGCCACCCACCCCGTGGAACAGCAGGAACAACAGTGTCGGGGCGCCGTTCGATGGCAGATGGGCGAGGGCAGTGCTCATGGCGTCGTGATGGAATGAAACTGGCGCAGTGTGAAGGCGGGTCGGCGCGGCCATGAACAGCCGAATTGAAGCCGTCCGACAAAACGCCTGAAGCGGCTGCCGGGCCGGCCCGCGCGGTGAAAAAGCGCTCGAAGGCGCAGCCGGCTCAGAAGCGCAGGCGAATGCCGGTGGCGACCGAATTGCCGTTCGATGCGTTGCTCAGGCGGTCATTCATCCACATCGCATAGGCATCGGTGAGCTTGGACAGCGCGTAGTCGTAGCCCGCAGTGAATGTCTTTTGCGTGACGTCGCCGGTCGGAAGTTCGGTCTTCGCGTGACCGTATTGCGCGACCAGCTTGCCATTGCCCAGCGGCACCGAAGCGCCGAGGCCGTACAGGCGGGTTTGCCCGTCGATGGTGGCGTGTGTCTTCACGCGGCTGTATTGGCCATACAGCTTGACGGGGCCGAAGTCATACGAGCTGCCAAGCTGCACGGTGTCTTGCCGATCCCAGCCCGGGGGCGCGCCGACCGCACCGTTCTTCACTTGCTGGAAGGCGAAGGTCGCGGCCAGGGGGCCCTTGCTGTAAAGCAGGTTGCCGCCGACGTTGCGCCCGGTGGCGCCCGGTGCGCCTTCGCCCAGGTTGCCGATCAGGCTCACGCCGTAGCCGTTGTCATTCGGTGCGCTGCTGTACAGCAGCGAGTTGTTCCAGGCGGTGTCGCCGTAGAAGGCCAGACCGGTGGCGGGCGTGAACAGCTGGCGGATGCTGGGCGAGAAGCCGAATGAATCGCCGATGGCGTTGAACGCCAGCGTCGATACGAACAGTGGCGTGGTGTTGCGGCCCAAGAGCGAGCTGCCGAATTCGCCTTCCAGCCCGACGTAGGCATTGCGGCCCCAGAAAGCCTCGCCGTTGTAGCGGCCGGCGCGGCCTTCATCGGCGCGGAACTCATGCTCGATCGCAAAGCGTGCCTTCAGCGTGCCACCCAGGTCTTCGCTTCCCTTGAAGCCGAGAAAGCTGGTGCTCATCGCGCCGCTCTCTGCCTTCGAGGCCGATTCGGTCCCGGCCGGTTGAAAGCGGCCGGCCGACACGTCGATCAGCCCATAAACCGAGACGGACGATTGCGCCAAGGCCGGCAGCGCCAGGCCGATGGCGGCCGCAGCAGCGGCAAGGGAAAGCAGGCGGTTCATGCGGAGGTGGTGCATCTGGAGCGGGTGGTTCGTGAATTCGAAGGGTGCGGCGTGACACAGTGACGGGCGCGACCGGCGGCGACAGGGCTGAGCGGGCCTGCGCTTGCGGGAGCGCTCAACGTGGCCCGACCTGAAGTGGCGGTATTGTGGATCGGCTGGCAGAAGCCCTCGGCACAAACCCGGCATCGGCGGCAAGGCAGGTGCGCTTGCGCAACACCTGGTTTCGTTCGCAATGCCCCAAGCGGCTGAAGCGCCGATGCACGAGCCCAGAATGCGGGCCACCGATGCCGGCCAAACAAAAGGAGTGCAGTTCATGGAGTTGACCGTCAACGGCCAGAGCCGGAATTTGCCTGACGAGGCGGTGGAGCCCGGCATGCCGCTGCTGTGGGTGGTGCGTGACGTGCTGGAGCTCACCGGCACCAAGTTCGGCTGCGGCGTCGCGGCCTGCGGCGCCTGCACCTTGCACCTGGACGGCCGTGCGGTGCGCTCATGCGTCACGCCGCTGTCGGCTGCGCTGGGCAAGGCGGTGACCACCATCGAAGCCCTCGGTGCGAACGACCGCCCGCATGCGCTGCAGCAAGCCTGGATTACCCATCAGGTGCCGCAGTGCGGCTACTGCCAGAGCGGCATGCTGATGGCCGCGGCCGATCTGCTGGCGCACCAGCCCGACCCGAGCGATGCCGACATCGATGCGGCCATCACCAACCTGTGCCGCTGCGGCACCTACCCGCGCATTCGCGAAGCGATCAAGAGCGCAGCCCGCGCGATGCACCCCGGCAACCCGCGCCGGGGCACGCTCGCATGAAGCGGCGCCGCCTGCTGCTCAGCGGCCTCGGTGCGGCGGGCGCGCTGATCGTCGGTTGGGGCGCGTTGCCGCCTCGCAGCCGCGTTGGCGCGGCCGAGCCTCCCTCTTTGCCTGGCGACGTGGCCTTGAACGGCTGGATCAAGATTGAGCCCGACGGCGCGGTGCAACTGGCGATGCACCGCAGCGAGATGGGCCAGGGCGTGCACACGGCGCTGGCGATGCTGGTGGCCGAAGAACTCGATGTGCCGCTCGACCGCGTGCGGCTGGTGCAGGCGCTGCCCGACAAGATCTACGGCAACGTCGCGCTGTTCATTGGCAGCCTGCCCTTTCATCCCGAAGACAGCGAGCCCGGCCATGAGACCGACTTCGTCAAGGTCGGCCAATGGATGGTGCGCAAGGTGGCGCGCGAGCTGGGCATCAGCCTGACCGGCGGGTCGGCCAGCGTGGCCGATGCGTGGGAGGTGCTGCGCCTGGCGGCGGCCACCGCGCGGGCGCAGCTGCTGGGCGCGGCGTCGTTGAAATGGCGGCTGCCGTTCAGCGAGCTGCAATTGAAAGACGGTGTCATCCGCCACCCCTCCGGGCCGCAGGCGCATTTCGGCGAGCTGGCGCGCATGGCCGCCGCCACGCCGGTCAGCCAGGTGGTAATGAAGGAGGCATCGGCCTGGTCGCTGATCGGCCACTCGGCGCCGCGCATCGACGTGCCGGCAAAGGTCGATGGCAGCGCGAAGTTCGGTCTTGACGTGCGCCTGCCAGGGCAGGTCTATGCGGTGGTGCGCCATTGCCCGATGCTCGGCGGCAGCCCCGGCCGCGTGAACCCCGACGTAGCGATGAAGCTGCCCGGCGTCGAGCGGGTGATCCGCCTCGGCCCTTATGCGGGTTCGACGGCGGCGGTCGCGGTGGTCGGCCGCAGCCATTGGCATGCGCGCCAGGGCGCTCAAGCGTTGGAGGTGGAGTGGCAGGCGCCGCCAGCCGGTGCGGCGAATACGGCAGACATCTTGGCGAACCTGGAAAAAACGGCGCGTGAAGCGGCGCTGGCACGCGGCGGGCTGGCGTTTCGCACCGTGGGTGACGTGCAGGCCGATCGCGCTTCGGCGCCGCGCCGCATCGAGGCGGTTTACCGTGCACCTTATCTGGCGCATGCCGCGCTGGAGCCGATCAATTGCACGGCGCAGGTTCGCGACGGGCGCGTCGAAGTCTGGGCGCCGACGCAGGTGCCCGACATGGCGCGAGCGCTGGCAGCGCGTGTGGCCGAGGTCAGCGAAGACGCCGTCACCTTGCACGTGACCTACCTCGGCGGCGGCTTCGGCCGCCGGCTGGAGGTCGACTTCATCGGTCAGGCAGTGCGCATCGCGCTCGAGACCGGCGGGCGGCCGGTGCAGATGATCTGGCCGCGCGAAGAAGACACCATGCATGACTTCTATCGGCCCGCCGGCGTGGCGGTGATGCAGGCCAGCCTCGATGCCGCCGGCCGCGTGACCGGCCTGCAGGTCACGAGTGCGGGCGACGCCGTGACGCCGCGCTGGATCGAACGCACGCTGCCGGCGCTGGCCGGCCCGATCGATGCGCCCGACAAGACCGCCAGCGAAGGCTTGTTCGACCATCCCTATGCGATCGCCCATCAGCGCATCGCCCACGTGGCCACGCACAGCGGTGTGCCGATCGGTTTCTGGCGCTCGGTCGGGCATTCACACAACGCGTTCTTCTGCGAAGCGTTCATCGACGAGATGGCGGCCGAAGCGCAGCAAGACCCGCTGACCTTCCGCCTGTCGCTGCTGGCTGACAAGCCGCGCCATGCGGCGGTGCTGAACCTGGCGGCCTCCAGCGCGGGCTGGGGGCAGACGCTGCCGGCCGGCCATGCGCGCGGCCTGGCTTTGCATGAAAGTTTCGGCAGCATCGTGGCGCAGGTGGCCGAGGTGTCGATCGAAGGCGGCAAGCCGCGCGTGCACCGCGTGACCTGCGCTGCCGACATCGGCACCGTGATCAATCCCGGCATCGTCGCGCAGCAGATGGAAGGCGCGATCTTCTTCGGCCTGAGCGCGGCGCTGTATGGGCGCATCGACATCGAAGGCGGTGTCGTGCAGCAGACCAACTTCCCGAGCTACCCGATCATGCAACTGGCCGATGCGCCGCGCATCGAAACCCATCTGGTGCCCAGCATGCGTGCGCCGGGCGGTGTCGGCGAGCCCGGCGTGCCGCCGATCGCGCCGGCGGTGGCAAATGCCTTGTTCGTGTTGACCGGGCGCCGTTGCCGCAGCCTGCCGCTGCAAGTCTGAGCGGTACCGCCGGCGGATGACTGTGTCAGGCCGTCACGGCCTTGATCAGCGCATGGCGCAGCTTCTGCGCATCAATCGGTTTGGTCAGGAAGTCGTTCATGCCGGCGGCCAGCGCTTCTTCGCGCTCGGAGACCAGCGCCGCAGCGGTCAACGCGATGATCGGCAGCGTCTGCGCCGAATGGTGCTGGCGCAACCGGCGCGCGGCGGCATGGCCGCTCAGGCGGGGCATCTGTACGTCCATCAGCACGGCGTCGAACGGGCGCTGGTGCTCGATGGCTTCTTCAACGGCCAGCACGCCTTCCTCACCGTCAGAGGCCTGCACGACCTCGACGCCCCAGCGCTCCAGCAGCGCCACGCCGATCATCATGTTGACAGGGTTGTCTTCGACCAGCAGCACCCGCAGGCCGGTCAGCCAGGCGATGTCTTGGGCTTCGGTGTTGATGTTGACCATGCGCGCTTCAGCCGCTGGCAGTGGCAGCGCGGTCCAGAAGCGGCTGCCATGGCCCGGCGTGCTTTCCAGGCCGACGCTGCCGCCCATCATCTGCGCCAGCTGCTTGCAGATCGACAGGCCCAGGCCGGTGCCGCCATAGCGCCGGGTGATCGAGTCATCGGCCTGCACGAAAGGCTGAAACAGCTTTTGCTGCACCGAGGCATCAATGCCGAGGCCGGTGTCGCTGACGGAGAACAGCACCTGCCCAGCGGCGTCTAACGAAACATCGACATGCACATGGCCGCGCACCGTGAACTTCAGACCGTTGGTGATGAAGTTGCTGAGGATCTGCCGCACCCGGACCGGGTCACCGCGCACCGTCTGCGGCACCTGGGGCGTCACACTCAGCCGCAAATCGAGCGCATGGGCTTGCGCCAGCGCCTGATAGGCGTGATGCACCGTCTGCAGCAAGGCATGCAGGTCGAAGGCCACGTCTTCGATGCTGAACTTGCCGGCTTCGATCTTCGCCAGGTCTAGGATGTCGGAAATGATGCCGGTCAGGCTTTGCGCGCTGTCCTGGATCTGACGCAGGTATTGCATGCGACGCGGCTCGTCCAGCTCGGGCTGCAATGCCAGGCTCGCCAGGCCCTGCAAGCCGTTGAGCGGCGTGCGGATCTCGTGGCTGGTGTTGGCGAGGAAGGCGCTCTTGGCGCGGTTGGCGGCTTCGGCCACGTCGCGTGCGTTGGCCAACGCTTGTTCGATCTGTCGCCGCTCGGTGATGTCTTCGGCAATCCAGATCGTGCCGCCGTGGTTCGGCAGGCTTTGATCGACCACGTTGGCGATCACGCGGCACCAAAAGCTCGTGCCATCGCGTCGCGTCATCTGCCGCTCCATCTCGACCTGCTGGCCTTGCGCCAGCAGCGGGCCGGCCACCCGCTTCATCTCGTCGTAGATCGCATCGTCGGTCCAGACGACGCTGCCCGGCTGGCCGATCAGCTCGCCCGCACCCCAACCGAACATGCGCTCGAAGGCCGGGTTAGCCTGCATGAAGCGGCGGTCGCGGCTGAGTGCGATACCGATCGACGCATTCTTCAAAATGGCCTGATGTTCGAGCCGCGCACGCTGGCTTTCGGTGATGTCGCGGCCGTTGATCACCAGGTAGTCGCGCCCGTCCATGATGAAGGTGCCGGCCGAGATCAACACCGACACCGGCTTGCCCGATTTGTGGATGAAGATGGTTTCGAGCTCGCTGACGCCGCCACGGCGCGTCAGCGCTTCCACGAGCTTCGCGCGCTCGGCCGGGCGATGCCAGATGCCGAGCTCGAACACGCTGCGGCCGACGACCTCTTCCGCGCTGTAGCCCAGCGCCCGCGTGAAGCCGTCGTTGACCAGTTCGTAGCGGCCCGTCTTCATTTCGGCCAGCGTGATGAAGTCGGGGCTGGTGGCGAACACGTGCGTCAGCATCAGCTCCGAGCGGCGCAGCGCGGTCTCGGTGGCCATGCGGCCGGTGACGTCGTGATAGAGCGAAAGCGTCGCCGCCCCATCGCTGGCGGTCACGCGCACGCTGGTGGTCTGCACGGTGCGCAGCTGGCGGTTCATCGACAGCACCTGGAATTCGACCGGCCCGACCGAGCCGCCGACCGGCAGCTTCTCCAGCTCGCCGAGCCGCAGCTGCAACTGCTGGCGTGACGGCCCGAGCGGATACAGCTGCGTCAGATCGAAGCCCGTCATCGACACAGCCGATGCAAAGCCGAACAGCTTGGCCGCAGCCTCGTTGGCGAGCAGCACATGGCCGTGGCGCTGCAGCAGCAAGGGCATCGGCGTCAGCGCGAAAAGCTGTCGATAGCGCTGCTCGCTGGCGCGTTCGGCTTCGCGGGCCTGAATCTCGGCCGTGACATCGCGAGCCACGCCCCAGTAGCCGATGAAGTGCTCATCGGCATCAAAGCGTGGCCGGCCGCTGACGCTGAAGTGGCGCAATTCACCGGCGTTGCCGGTGCGCTGGATCAGCAGGCCGCTGAATGGGCGGCGGGCTTCGAGTTCGGCGCGGTGCTGGGCCAGCTTCAACTCGTCGGCCACCAGGCCCGGCACTTCCCAGGGGCGCAGGCCGATGCGGTCGTCGGCCGCGTGATGCGAGCCTTTCAGCAGGTTGTCGGCCACGCGGCTGAAACGCAACTCGGCGTCGAGCTCCCAGTACCAGTCGGCGGCGATCATCAGCAGCGAACGGAAACGCTGCTCGCGCTCTTCGGTGTCATGCATCGCATGGCTGAGCATGCGCGAGATCATCGCGCCGGCGGCCACCGCGCCGGTCAGGATCAGCGCATGGGTGATCAGGTTCAGCAGTTCGGGGTTTTGCGCCACGGCTTCGGTGCCCGGCAGCAGCCCACCGGCTTCGGCCCAAGCCATCGCAGCAATCGATACTGCGCAACCCGCAGCCAGGCTGCTGCCAGCGCGCAGGCTCGTGACGACCGTGACCAGGCACACCGTCAGACCGAGGTAACCCAGGCTCAGGTTGTGCATGCCCTCACCGAGGCCAATGGCGGTCAGCACCGTCATCAGCGCACTGCCCCAGCCCACCACCAGCACGACGTTATGCAAAGGCGAGCGACGCAGCAGATGGATGGCCGCGGCAAACACGAGCGCCAGCAGCAGGCAGCCGACGATCAGCAGCGTTCGCATGCCCGGCTGCAACTGCAGCGGCACCAGCGAATAGGCCAGTGCGCAAGCGAGAGAGATGCCGCCGCCCAGGCCGAACAACAGCTTCGCAATCAGCCGGTTCAGGCTCAGTCGGGAGACAGCGGCCGACGGGCCCAGCGGTGATTCAAAGGGAACTTGCATGCGGCCTGACCACATGGGAGACGACCCATGTTGCGTTCGCGCCAGAAAGCGCGAAGCCGCAGTGTGTCTTTGCTAGCTGTGCTGTGCCTGCCCTTTGCCAGCCGGTGCCAAAGATGAGCGTGCCGCATTTAACGCGAGCTTCGTCTGCAGTGCGGCCTGGCGCGCGGCCGAGGCGAAATCATTGCCGTTCGATGCGTACAGCACGGCTCGCGACGAGTTGACGATGATCGGCGCATCAGGCCGCCAGCCGGCTTGCACCGTGGCTTGCGCATCACCGCCCTGCGCGCCGACGCCGGGTATCAGTAAAGGTAGGTTCGGCGCGAGTTCACGCACGCGGGCGATCTCGCCGGGGAAGGTCGCACCCACCACGAGGCCGAGCTGGCCGGTCGCGTTCCATGGGCCTTGCGCGAGCCGGGCGATGTGTTCGTAGACCAGCGCGCCCCCCGCCAGCGTTTGCGCCTGCAGGTCGGAACCACCGGGGTTCGAGGTGCGGCACAGCAGGATCAGGCCCTTGTCGGTGTAGCGCAGCCAGGGCTCGATCGAGTCGAAGCCCATGAACGGCGACAAGGTCACCGCATCGGCCTGATAGCGCTCGAAGGCTTCGCGGGCGTATTGCTCGGCGGTCGAGCCGATGTCGCCGCGCTTGGCATCGAGGATCACCGGCACACCCGGTGCCACGCGCTTGATGTGTGCCATCAGCCGCTCGAGCTGGTCTTCGGCGCGGTTGCCGGCGAAGTAGGCGATCTGCGGTTTGAATGCGATGACCTGGTCTTTGGTCGCATCGACGATCGCGGCGCAGAAGTCATAGATGCGGGCCGCGTCGCCTTTCCACGTGCCAGGGAATTTGGCGGGTTCGGGGTCGAGGCCGACGCACAGCAGCGAGTCGTTGGCGCGTTGGGCTTGGGCGAGCTGGTCGGTGAATTTCATGAGCGGCGATTTTAGATGCGCTCGGCGTACAGGCATTCCAGGCTCTGTAGTCAGCTCATATATCGTGTTATCTACGGTTGGGCCATGCCTTCGAGGCGTTCGAGTTCCGTGCCCAACGTGGCCGCCAGGTGCGCGGCCACGACCGCGATGCGGCGCAAGTGGCGGGATTCCGGATGCGTCAGCAGCCACAGCTGGGTGTCGCAGTCATCAAGCGGGCCGGCGATCATTTTCAGATCGCGGCGCTGCTGAGCCAGAAAGAGCGCGCCGATGCCGATGCCCAGCCCGGCGGCCACCGCATCGAGCACCGACAGCCCGCTGTTCACGTACATCACCGGCTCGGCCTTCGGCACATGCTTGCGGCGCCAGCGCACCGACGGGTGCTCGGGCATCGCATCGTCGACGGCGATCCAGGGCAGGGCCGCAAGATCAGGCTGTATGCGCGAGCCGCGTGGCTTGCTTTGCGCATACACCGCCGAGCGGATCGTGCCGATGTGCCTGCCGACGACGTGGGCCGGCGGCTTCAAGGTCGCGCGCAAGGCGATGTCGGCCTCGCGCTGGGTCAGGTTGGCGAGCTCGTTGCGGGTCGTGATGTCGAGCCGCAGTTGCGGGTGCGCTTGCGTCAGCGGCTTCAGCGCGGCCATCAGCAGCCCGGTCAGCAAGGTGTCGGTGGTGCTGATGCGCACGCTGCCGCTGACGGCACGGGTGTCGAGCTTCGCGGCCGAGCGCGCGCCTTCCAGTTCGGCCTCGATCCGTTCGGCATGCTGCGCCAGGCGCAGCCCGAGTTCGGTGGCGCGGTAGCCGGTGCGCGAGCGTTCGAACAAGCGCTGGCCGAGCGCCTTCTCGCAGCGCTGCACGGTGCGAAACACGGTCGAGCCATCGACGCCGGCCAGCGCGCCCGCGCCGGCGAGGTTGCCGCCACGCACCAGGGCCAGCAGCACCGCCAGATCGCCGGGCCCGAGAAGGTATTGCGTCAATGCATTCATGGTTTGCATTGGATCCTATTTTCAATGCGGCGGCGCAATCCTAGAGTGCCATCACCTCTCCACTTTCAAGGTTGTTCTCGATGAAGCTGTACTACGCTCCCGGTGCCTGCTCGATGGCTGTTCACATTGCCTTGCGTGAGACGGGTGTGGCCTTCGACGCGGTGCAGGTCGACCTGATGCGCCACAAGCTGGTCGATGGCGGCGCCGACTACTTCGCCATCGCTCCGCGCGGCTATGTGCCGCTGCTGGAGTTCGATGATGGCTCGCGCCACACCGAAGGCGCGGCCTTGCTGCAATACGTGGCCGACCTCGACCCGTCGCGCCAGTTCATCGGCCCGCCGGGCAGCACGCGCCGCCTGGCGGTGCTCGAATGGCTGGCCTTTGTCAGCACCGAACTGCACAAGACTTTCAGCCCCTGGCTGTGGCACAAGGAAACCGCCGACTCGACCCGCCAGGCCGCGAAAGCCAAGCTGGCCACGCGTTTCGCCGAGCTCGACGGCCGCCTGGCCGACCGCGACTTCCTGGCCGGTGACTACAGCGTGGCCGACGCCTATGCGTTCACGATCATCAGCTGGTCAAACCTGCTCGGCGTGCCGCTGACCGACTTCCCGGCGCTGCGCGCTTACCTCGCACGGGTCGCCGCGCGGCCGAAGGTGCAAGAGACTTTGAAGGCCGAGGGCCTCGCGACCTGACGCGGCTGGCTGAAACAAGGTCGTCTGCTCAACGGCCTTCGATGATGAAAGCGCGGTAGTCGGCGCCCTTGAATCGATGTGCTGCCGCTGAGTGATAAGCCGGGCTGTGATATCGGGCCTGGGCGGCGGCCGTGTCGGGGAACTCGAGGATCACGGCGCCTTCGATGGCCGGGCCTTCGAGCACCTGGTGCGGCCCATAGGCGGCAAGAAACTTGACGGGGTGGCCGTCGAAGCTCGCGCCGACCTCGGCCGAGTAGGTCTTCAGTTCGGCGGGGTCGATCGTTCGTTCTTTGGTGAAGACGATAAATGCGGGCATGGCGACATCCGGTGGGGTGACGAAGCCGCCGCCCCCGCTGGGTCGGCGGTACGGCTGCGGCAGCCCTTAGCGCGTGCGCCGCATTTCTGTGGTCGACCTGGAGGGCCGTCGAAGAAGGCATCGCGCTGAAGCCTCAGGACTGCAGGCAGGCCCTGCTGGAAGAAAAAGCCGCCTGGCGAATCAACAGTTTCTACGGCGCATTGAAGACGGTCGATACCGTGCCATGCCATGCCATGCCATGGCAAAGGCCGCACCCTCGCCGGCACGTCAGGCCTGCGATGGTGCGGCATCAACCGATATGTCTTAGTTCGCAGCCAGCCCCGCACTGCCTGCGGGCAGGCCGCCGGCCACACCGAGATTGCTCAGGCTGCCGTCGTATTCAACCCGGAAGGACACCACCTGCAAGCTGCGTGGCGCCAGCGCAAACAGCCTGCGACCGTCCGGTGAGACGGCAAGATCAAGCGCCCCAGCGTTGGGCCCAGTGCTGCCGGCAACCGCGTTGACGAGCGCCAGTTGGCCCGAGCGCGAGATGCGGTAGCTGCTCACCGTGCTGCTGGCGGCATTCGCGGCGAAGGCGTAGCGGCCATTGGGCGTCACGGCAACCCAGCAAGCGGCGCCCTGTGTGTCGGGCACTGATGCGCTGACGAGCACCGGCTGGGCCGAGCCGTCGTGGAATCGGTAAGACGAGGTCGCGCTGCCTGGGGCCTCCGAGACCAGCAGGTGATCGCGGCGATCGAATGCGAACCCGAACGGCGTGGCACCCGACGATGGTGTGATCACCACGGCGCCGAGCGTTCCATCACGTCGCACCGGATAGCTGGTGATTTGATTGGTGGTTTTCTCGGTGACGACGAGCACATCGCCGTCGGTGCTGAAGCCCACCTGGGCCGGGCCGGTGCCGCCCGCAGCCGACAGGCCGCGCGCGCTGTTGCTGATCGGCCGCAGTTGGCCATAGGCATTGCGGAAGCCCGCGACGTTGCCTGCACCGCCGGCGTTCAGCACATAGACGACGCCGTCGTTCTCGGTGACGCTGATCGGCGTCAGCCCGCCTGAATCGATGACCGAACTCAAGGCGATGCCGTTGTGTCGAAGCGAGAAGGTCGAGACCGTGTTGCTCGCCGCGTTCACCACGAACGCGTAGCGGCCATCGCTGCTCAGCGTGACTGCGCCTTGCGAGCCGAGCGCTGCGCCGGTGCCCTGGCCGCTGGTGGCAACCCGTTCGACCAGCGCGAGATCGCCGCCTCTGTCGCGCGAAAAGACGAGCAGTTCGTTGCCCCCGGTGGCGTTGGTGCTGGTGAAAACCTTCCCTTCGCGGAACCAGGTTTCCTCGTGGGCAAACGCTGGAAGTGCGGTAGCCAGTGCGAGTGTCAGGCCGGCGAGTTGAAAGGCAAAGCCGCGGCGTTGAATGCTGGACATGGAAACTCCTCTGTTGAGTGTGAGAGACGGTGCGGGTTGCTCTTGTTTCGACAAGAGCCGCCTCATGGGTCGCGTGCTTTGCCAATTACTTACGGTCCCGGAACATCACATTTGCATGTGCACGAGCGTGCAGGCCCGGGTGGGCTGGCTGGTGCTTCGGATGCGACGGCCGAGTCTCAATGCCGCCGGCCCACTGGTTCGCTGTCGAACCAGTGGAGCAGCAGGCTGGGGATCAACAGGGCGATGGGGAGGGCGTGGCCGAGCTGCGTTCTGATCGGGTTAGAACTGGGCCGGGGGGTGGCCCTGACCGCGCGCGGCCACGCGGGTCTGCGCCGCAGGCGCAGGCGACTTCTCGAGCGGCTTGACTCCAATGGCTTGAATCAAACGGCCCGAGAAGGCTTTCGATGAACGGGAGAAGTTCGGGTCAGCTCAGGCGCTCGGCGTGCTGGAGATGCGCGCGGCCAGCGCAGCGCCTTGGCCGGTGTAGCTGCCCGGCGTCATCGCCAGCAGCCGGGTCTTTTCGTCCTCCGGAATCTCCAGCGTGCCGATGAATTGCTGGATGGCCTCGCGGGTGATCGTCTTGCCGCGCGTCAGTTCTTTCAGGCGCTCGTAGGGGTTCGGCAGCTTGTAGCGGCGCATCACGGTCTGGATCGGCTCGGCCAGCACTTCCCAGGCGTTGTCGAGATCCTCGGCCAGCGCTTCGCGGTTGACTTCGAGCTTGGACAGGCCGCGCAGCAGGCTGTCGTAACCGAGCAGCGCGTAGCCGAGCGCCACGCCCATGTTGCGCAGCACGGTGCTGTCGGTCAGGTCGCGTTGGAAACGGCTGATCGGCAGCTTCTGGCTCAGGTGCGTCAACAGCGCGTTGGCGAGGCCGAAGTTGCCTTCGGCATTTTCGAAGTCGATCGGGTTGACCTTGTGCGGCATCGTCGACGAGCCGATCTCGCCGGCCTTCGTGCGCTGCTTGAAGTAGCCGAGGCTGATGTAGCCCCAGACGTCGCGTGACCAGTCGATCAGGATGGTGTTGGTGCGCGTGACGGCATCGAACAGCTCGGCCATGTAGTCATGCGGCTCGATCTGGATCGTGTACGGGTTGAAGCTCAGGCCCAGCTGCTTTTCGATCACGCGGCGGCTGAAGGCTTCCCAATCGAAATCGGGGTAAGCCGACAAGTGGGCGTTGTAGTTGCCGACCGCGCCGTTCATCTTTGCCAGCAGCTTGACGCTGGCGATGCGCTCGCGGGCGTTGACCAATCGCGCGACCACGTTGGCCACTTCCTTGCCCACGGTCGTCGGGCTCGCGGTCTGGCCGTGGGTGCGGGCCAGCATCGGCACATCGGCCAGGTTGTGGGCCAGTGTGCTCAGCGTCGTGATGATGGTGTCGAGCGTGGGCAGCAAAACCTCCTGGCGCGCGGCCTTCAGCATCAGGCCATGGCTGGTGTTGTTGATGTCTTCACTGGTGCAGGCGAAGTGCACGAACTCGCCGGCGGCCTTCAGCTCGGCGTGGTTCTCGAATCGGCTCTTCAGCCAGTATTCGACCGCCTTCACGTCATGGTTGGTGGTCTTCTCGATGTCCTTGATCGCCTGCGCATCGGCTTCCGAGAAGCGCGCGGCCAGCCCGCGCAGCAGGCCGCGGGCGGCTTCGGTCAGCGGCTTGAATTCGGCGAAACCGGCATCTGACAGCGCGACGAACCATTCGACCTCGACCTGAACGCGGCGGTGCATCAGGCCGAATTCGCTGAGCAGCGGGCGCAGCAACGCGACCTTGGCGGCATAGCGGCCATCGAGCGGAGAAAGGGCGGACAGGGCAGAGAGATTCATGGGCGGAGCATCCGGGCGGGCCGGTTGCGAAAGAGTGTGAGCGGGGGAGGGGTAGAAAGGACTTCCGCAATTTTAAGGTTGCGCGCGCCAGCCATTTCGGGGTCGCCCTGAAACCGTGTCTGACTTGATGGCGGTGCGGCGTCAGTTCGCCGCTCTCCTTCGCGCGGCTTGCCGTGTGGGCTGCGGGCCGAGCACAATCCAGCGCCGGCTGCGGCCCGCTCATTTGGGCTGCACTGCACTGACGATCTGAGCCCGCGTTGCCGAGCTTGCCTTTCCGCACAGTCCATCCGGCCATCCCATGGCGCCGTTTCACCTGTCGCTCTATCGAGCCGTTATGCGAGTTTGCCCATGAACCTTCAAATGCCCTCGTCTGCTTTTGCCGTGACCACGACGGCTGCCATTGCTGCCGCCAAGAAATGCCGCTTATCTGCCGGGGTGGCTGGCAGCCTGGCCGTGGTGTTTTGCCTGCTGGCAGGCTGCCAGCGGCAAGGCGAACCGGCAGCCGCTGCGGCCTCGGCACCCGTCTCGGCCTCGGCCCCGGCGCTGTCGGCGAGCACCGTGGCGGTGGCTGCGCCGGCCGAGTTGACGACGCAGTTGCAGCAACGCGCCGATGCACTGCTGGCCGCGCACCGCCAGATGATCGTGCTGATGAACGGCGAGCGCAGCCTGAAGCCGGCCGAGCGGCGCGCGGTGGGCGCTGTAGGCCAGCTGCTGTTCCATGACTTGCAGGATCGTGTCGAAGCCTTGCTGGCGGTGGCCGCCAACACCACCGATGCGCCGACGCTGGCGGCGCTGAACACCTTGCTCGATCACATCGAAGGCGAGCCTGGCTGGTTCGATGCCGATCGCCTGGCATTCAAGGAATTCCTCGTGCGGCTGGCCGCGCAATACGAGCAGGCGCAATCGATCGGCGGGCTGAAGCTGGCGCGGCGCGTCCATGAAGACCTGGCGGTGCTGGCCGAGGTGGAGCAGGCTTATGACCGCGAGCTGAAGGACGTGTTCGGCCGCTTTGCCAAGCGCGGCATCGAACTCAAGCGTGAGAAGTGGGCCGACTACGTGGCGAAGCTGTCGACGCTGTACAGCCGCGAGCAGATCCTGAAGGACTACGCGACCATCGTGCCTTACACCGCGCCGGCCTCGAAGTCGGGTGCGAACGACGAGGCCGATTCGCGCGAGATCTTCGGTGGCTCGCTGCCGCCCAAGACGGTGGTGCTGACCTTCGATGACGGCCCGCACCTGAAGTACACCGATGACATCCTCGACATCCTGAAGCGCTACGACGCACCGGCCATCTTCTTCAACCTCGGCCGCAACCTGGGCAGCATCGATGCCCAGGGCCACGCCAAGCTCGGTGCGAATGCGGCGGTCGCCAAGCGCGTGCTGGCGGCGGGGCACTTGCTTGCGAACCACAGCTTCAGCCATGGCGTGATGGCGAAGATGGCCGACGAGGCGGTGCGCAGCGAAACGGCCAACACCGAACTGCTGCTTGACGCCGCCGGCCGCCAGCCTTCGCTGCTGTACCGGTTTCCATATGGCGCGCGCAACGAGGCGGTGCTCAGCACGGTCGAGACGCTGAAGCTGCGCTCGATGATGTGGAGCGTCGATTCGCTGGACTGGGCCGACCCGGTGCCCAAGAGCATTGCCGAACGCGTGCTGGCCGAGGTCGACAAGGCGCAGCGCGGCGTGATCCTGTTTCATGACATCCAGGGCCGCACGGTGCAGGCGCTGCCGGTGGTGCTGGACCAGCTGGTCGCCGATGGCTACCGCTTCGCGACCTGGCGCGACGGCCATTTCGTCGTCAACCCGCCGAAGAAGGCGAGCGCCGATGCATCGATCGCCACGGCCAGCGACACGCTGTACCGCGACAGCCATGCGCTGGTCGTCGGCATCGACCAATACACCCAATGGCCCGGCCTGCACCATGCGGTGCGCGATGCGAAGGCCATGCAGGAGATGCTGGTGGCGCGCTTCGGCTTCAAGCCCGAGAACGTGACCGCGCTCTATGACGCCGAGGCCACGCGCGCCAACATCCTGCGGGCGCTGAACGACAAGCTGACCGACGCGAAGGCCGTCAAGCGCGATGACCGCGTGATGGTGTTCTTCGCCGGCCACGGCAGCACGCGCAAGCTGAGCAGCGGGCGCGATGTCGGCTACCTCATTCCGGTCGACGCGCCGCTGGCCGACTTTGCTTCCGACGCGATCTCGATGCCGCAGCTGCAGGAAGTCGCCGAAGCCATCACCGCCAAGCACGTGCTGTTCATGGTCGACGCCTGCTATTCCGGCATCGGGCTGACGCGCGGCGGTGGCTCGGTCAACTTTCTGGCCGACAACGCGCGCCGTCTCGGCCGGCAGATGCTGACCGCTGGCGGTGCCGATCAGCAAGTGGCCGATGACGGGCCGGGCGGCCATTCGGTGTTCACCTGGACGCTATTGCAAGCGCTGAATGGCAAGGCCGATTTGAACGGCGACGGCATGATCACCGGCACCGAACTGGCGGCTTATGTGGCGCCCTCGGTGGCGGCGATCGCGCATCAGACGCCGGCCTTCGGCAGCCTGCCGGGCTCTGAGGGTGGAGAGTTCGTGTTCGAACTACCGAGCGACCGCGAGGCACTGAGCACCGATTCGCGCCAGCTCGATGCCGAATCCAGCCAGCTGAACAAGCGCCTCGACGACGCCCGCACCGCTGCGCTGCAACCCGCTGCCAAGCCGGGCGCGGCCAGCGCCGTGCAGGTGGTGATCAAGAACCTGGACGGCGGCGAAACGCGCCTGTCGACGCCCTCGGCCGCGCCACTGGCGCCCCGCGTGGCGGCCCAGCATGCCAACGATCGCGGCCTCGCGCTCTACCGCGAGCGCCGCTATGACGAAGCCGAGCAGGCTTTCACCGAAGCGCTGAAACTGCAGCCGAAATTCGCGCTGGCGGCCAACAACCTCGGCTTCGTCTATTTCAAGCGCGACAAGCCGGTCGAGGCGGCGCGCTGGTTCGAGCGCGCGATCGAGATGGATGGCAGCCGCGCGCTGGCTTACCTGAACCTGGGCGATGCGCAGTTGAAGGCGGGCAACGACGCCAAGGCCTTGAGCGCGTATACCACCTTCGTCGGCCTGTCGCCCCAGCACGCCCGCGCGGCCGAGTTGCAGGCCTGGATCGCTTCGCCGGACGCCGATCACAAGCCGAAGCTGCGCTGATGTCTTGATGCGCCGGTGGGGGCCTGCTTCGACGCCCATTCGTTCTGTCACGAACCTTCCACGCGGCGGCGTTCTAATCACCGGCCTTGCGCAAAGCGCGGTTCGGAGCATGAAATGAACACGGTCAAACGCTGGGTTATGGCGGGAGCGGGCTTGCTGATGATGGCCTGCGGTGGCGGGAGCAGCGATGCAGCGACCGCGCCTGCCGTGGCGGCCTGGGAACCTGCCGATGCGGCGATGGATGATGCGCCGATCAGCCCAACGATCGAGCTCAGCATGGTCACGCTTCAGAAGAAGAAACCGCGCACCCCCAAGCCGCCGCCGGTCAACGGTCAGGCCGTGCGCCGGACCGTTCGCCAGACCCCGGCGCTCGGGCCGGTGAGCGTGCGCATCACAAGTTATGTGGTGCAAGCCGACGCGCGCTTCAACGTGCCTTACGAAGGCCGCAACCCGCAGACACGCGCCGATTTCCCGAAAGGCTTCTTGCCGGCCCATGGCTCCGGCCTGGCCTTCAAGGGCGAGGCCCGCGACGGCACGCTGGAGTTCTACGTCATCACCGACCGCGGCCCGAACGGCGAAGGCCCGATCGCGCCGGTGCCCGATGCGCCGGGTGCGACGGGCCTCAGCAAAGTGTTTCCCGCGCCATCGTTTGCACCGAGCCTCGGGCTGATTCGCGTCGACAAGAAAAGCGCGGAGCTGACGGCAAGCCAGCCGCTCAAGCGCGATGCCCAGCGTGCGCTGACCGGGCTGCCGCCGAAGTCGGGCGTGGGCGCCAGCGGTGAGACGCCGTTGACCGATGCGTATGTCTACGACCCGGCTCAGGCGAACTACGACCCGCACGGGATCGACCCGGAATCGCTGGTGTTCGACGAACCGCGCGGCGTGCTGTGGAGCAGCGATGAATACGGTCCGTTCCTGGTGCGCATCGACATCGCCACCGGCGTGATCCAGAAGAAATACGGCCCCGGCCCGGGCGCTGCCGACCTGCCTGCGGTGCTGGCGCAGCGCCGCGTCAACCGCGGCATGGAAGGGCTGACGCGCGACGCCACCACCGGCCACCTGCACGGCGTTCTGCAAAGCCCGATCGACCCGAAAGATGCGGCCGGCAAGTCGCTGAAGGCCAGGCCGCCGGGCGGCAGCAACACCGATGTGCGCCATCTGGCAAGGTTTATCCGCTGGCTGGAGTTTGACCCGGCGACCGAGACCTCGCGGCTCTACGCCTATCCGATCGACGGCAGTGACTATGAAAAGGGCCGCACCGGCAATGCCAAGCTGGGTGATGTGGTGAGCCTCGGGAAGGGCCGCTTCATCGTGATCGAGCAGGGCGCCGGCCCGGACGATGGCGACGTGCAGCACAAGCTGATGCGGGTCGAGATTCCGATGGATGCCACCGACATCGCCGCGCTCGATCAGCAGCTGGAGATCAGCAGCATCACGCAGGCGCCTGCGGGCGCCGCCGACTATTCGAAGGTCATCACGTTGAAGAAGACCGAGCTGCTCGATCTGAACGCCGCCGGCTGGACGGCGGACAAAGCCGAAGGCTTGACGCTGGTCGACGATCACACGCTGGCGCTGATCAATGACAACGACTTCGGCCTGCGCACGATGCTGCTGAACGACGCTGGTGATGAGGTCAAGGGAAGCATCGAAGACTGCACGGTGAATGCGGCCGGCCAGATCGTTAGCGGTTGCCCGGACGGCGTGACCCATGCGCGGCTGACCCGCGCGGGCGAAGCCGAGCGCACGACGCGGCTGTGGCTGCTGAAATTCAGCCGCAAGCTCTCGGCTTACGACGTACCGGCTTTGCGTTGAAGGTGAGGTGCGGTATGGGATTGGTACGCCACCGGTCATGCGCTTGAGCGCGCAATGCGGGCGCGGCAGGCCCCGGAAAGGGTTGTACGTACCCTTTGTTGCCTTTTCTCTGTGTCGGCGCAGAAAGCGGTTAATCTGAGCTTCCTGTCATCCCGTGACCCGAAAGGAGCCCCCGATGAATCGCGATTTTTCGATTGAGGACGTCGAGACCTTGTTCATGCGCTTTGGCAACAGGGCTTACGATGGTGAGAGACAGGAGACAGTGAGTGTTCTCGAACACGCACTGCAAAGCGCACAGCAGGCCGAGTGGGCCGATGCCGATGAGGCGCTCGTCGGGGCGGCTTTCCTGCATGACCTCGGGCATCTGCTCGCGCAGCCCGATGCCGATGGCAACCCGCTCGGCGATGCGCATGTAGCGCTGGGCGTGCCGCTGCTCGAAGCGCATTTCGGTGAAGACGTGGTCGGCCCGATCCGGCTGCATTCCGCAGCGCGGCGTTATCTCGCCGCCACCGACCCGGCTTATCTGAAAGGCCTGTCGCCCGCCGCGCTGCAGTCGCTGGCGCTGCAGGGTGGCGCGATGGCGGCGGCCGAGGTCAAACAGTTCGAAGTCACACCGTATGCGATGGACGCAGTGCAGTTGCGGCGCTGGGATGAACTGGCGCAGGTGCCGGGCCAGCGCACGCCCCCAATCGACTACTACCTTGCGCTGCTCGAAGACCTGCAGCGGCAGACCGATGACCGTGACAAGCTCGAAGTCGGCCCGCAGACGGTGACCTGACCAGCGGGAACGCGACCTCTGCCAGCTCAAGTCGGCGCACCGGCCTTCGCGGTGCGCCGAATTTCATGGTGCCTGGCTTGCAACTCGTCAACCGCGCATCGCCGGACCGTCAACGCTTTTTTCCGATTGAAATCACTGTGTCAGCCTGCGCCCAAGTGGGGCATTTGGCGCAGTGCCGTGGCCGCCCGGTGCAATCTGCGAAGCTTCAGCCTTTTCAACGATCGCCAGGAGCCGCCTTGAACATCCACCTCAGCCTTACCCCGTTGATCTCTTTGATCGCCGGCATCTTGATTCTCGTGATGCCCAAGCTGCTGAATTTCATCGTTGCGATCTACCTGATCGTCATTGGTTTGATCGGCATCTTTGGCATGACCGCGCTTCGCTTGAACTGATGTGATCGCCGGGCCTGCGCCTGTCTCGGTGCGGGCCATGACAGGCCTGCCGCTGCGCAGGCCTGTCATCATCCATTCGCATCCAACAAGCCTTCGCAGCCGCCGTTTGCGGGCGTATCCTGAGGTCGGGAACGGAATTCGCATCGTGATGCAGAAGGCTCAGGCTGGAAGCAGCGACGCCGATATCGTCAAGCCCATCACCCGACATCACGCACACGGCGAGGGACAGCTTCATGGCTACCGACAAGCACATCCGCCTGACATCGCACCCTGGCCAACAGGGCGCTTCGGGCGCACCGACGATTCATTGGGGCGCGCCGACAGCGCTGGAGCGTGGCCCGGTGATCGGCACCACCGTCAACCGCAGCCAGCGCAACGTGATCGGCTCGCACAGCGGCAGCTACGGCGTGTACCGCGCGCTGGCGGTGGCGGCGGGCAACCTCGTCAAAGGCCATCGCGCCGATCTCACCAACACCTCGCCGACCGACCTGATCGGCCCTTATCCGCAATGGAGCGACGCCAGCAAGATGGTGTCGATCGACCCGTGGGGTGCCTCGGTTGCCGATGTGTTCAGCGATTACCTCGCGCAGGGCTATGACGTGCGGCCGACCATTGCCGTCACCAAGGCCCACATCGACCTGCCGGAGATTCGCCATGCGGTGGCGTTTCAGCGGCTGATCCCCGACAACCGCGTGCTGCTGGAAAACGGCTCGGCGGTCGTCACCAAGGCGGCGATCGAGCCGGTGTGGTGGTTGCCGGGTGTCGCCAGGCGCTTCAACGTCAAAGAGGCCGACCTGCGGCGCAACCTGTTCGAAGAGACCGGCGGCATGTACCCCGAACTCGTCACGCGCAGCGACCTGGAGGTGTTCCTGCCGCCGATCGGCGGGCAGACGCTCTACATCTTCGGCAACCCGCGCGACCTGGCCGACCCGAACGTCACGCTGACCTGCCGCGTGCACGACGAATGCAATGGCTCCGATGTGTTCGGTTCCGACATCTGCACCTGCCGGCCTTACCTCACTCACGCGATCGAGGAATGCATCCGCGGCGCGCAGCGGGGTGGCGTGGGCCTGATCGCCTACAGCCGCAAGGAAGGGCGCGCGCTCGGCGAGGTCACGAAGTTCCTGGTCTACAACGCGCGCAAGCGGCAGGTGGGCGGCGACAGCGCCGACAAATACTTCCTGCGCACCGAGTGCGTGGCGGGCGTGCAAGACATGCGCTTCCAGGAGCTGATGCCCGATGTGCTGCACTGGCTCGGCATCCAGAAAATCCACCGCTTGGTCAGCATGAGCAACGACAAATACGACGCGATCACCGGCAGCGGCATCGAGGTCGGCGAACGCGTCAAGATCCCCGATGAGCTTGTGCCGGCAGACGCGCGCGTCGAAATCGAAGCCAAGATTGCGGCCGGCTACTTCACCGATGGCAGCGTGCCCGATGAGCGCGCGCTGGCCGAGACGAAAGGGCGTGGCCTTGAAGGCTGAGGACGGCAACGGCAACGGCATTCGCAACGGCGAAGTCACTGCTGCGGTGCGCACGCTGCGCGAGCCCGCGACGATCCGCGCGCGCTGCCAGGCCATCGCAGCGCATGTGGCGGCCGGGCGCTCCGATCATTTCAAGCTCGACCGATCGCGCCTGCCCGAGGTCGCGCAGCGCGTCGCGCAGCTGACGCGCTCACGCTTCCCTGATCTGCGCCCGCCGTACCACAGCCGCTGGCGCCACTTCGAGGCCGGCGGTGTCGATCGCAAGGGCGAGCTGGATGCGCGGCTTGCCGGCCGCAGCAGCGTCTCGGTGGCGCGCGCGCGCATCGACCTGACCTTGATCAGCGTGTTGCTCGACGCCGGCGCGGGCCCGGCCTGGCGCTACCGCGAAGCCGAAAGCGGGCAAGCCTTTGGCCGCTCCGAAGGGTTGGGTGTGGCGAGCTTTCGCGGCTTCATGGCCGGGCGGTTTTCATCCGACCTGGCAGACCCGTTTCGGGTCGATGCCAAAGCCCTGCTGCAGATCGATGCCGGCGCGTTGGCCGAAATCTTCCAGGCCGATGCCAGCAATCCGCTCGTCGGGCTCGAAGGCCGGGCCGATCTGTTGCGCCGGCTGGGCGCCGCCTTGCGCGCGCAGCCGCAAACCTTCACCGACATCGGCCAGCCCGGCCATTTGTTCGACGCGTTGACGCATCACACCCACGCGCCGCGCCTGCAGCACCATCATCTTCAAGCTGAGCCGATGCATCACGAGCTGCGTGCGGGCCGCATCCTCGGTGCATTGCTCGATGCCTTCAGCGGCATCTGGCCGAGCGGCCAATCGTTCGAGGGCGTACCGATCGGTGATGCCTGGCCGCACGCGGCAGCGGGTGGGGAGGGCGCGAGTGCTGGCTGGGTGCCGTTCCACAAGCTCAGCCAATGGCTCAGTTATTCGTTGCTCGAACCTTTCGAATGGGCCGGGGTGAAGGTCAACGGGCTCGATGACCTGACCGGCTTGCCCGAATACCGCAATGGCGGCTTGCTGATCGATGCCGGCGTGATCGTGCCGACCGACCCCCGCTTTGCCGCCAACCCGCGCCGGCCCGATGAACCCTGGGTCATCGAGTGGCGCGCGCTGACGGTGGCGCTGCTGGATGAACTCGCCCCGTTGGTGCGCGAGCGCCTGGGCGTGACGGCCGAGCAATTGCCGCTCGCCTGCATCCTCGAAGGCGGGAGCTGGGGCGCAGGCCGGCAGATTGCCGCCGAGCTGCGCGAAGGTGGCCCACCACCGGTTTCGATCGACAGCGACGGCACGGTGTTTTGAGCTTTCGCTAACCTTTTGTCGACGCGACAGGTGCGGCTCTGGTTGAGGCATGCCATGTGAGCGCTTTACCGTAAAAGCTGCTTCTGTTGTCGTCACATTGCAAGGTAGGCAGTTCGCTCGATCGATCTGCGTTCAAAGCCGCAGCGGCGAAATTCTCGCCTCGCCACGATGCCCTGCTTGCAGGCGGGTTTCCTGATCTCGACCTATGCTGGTCTGCTTCGCGGCCGCAGCCTGCGGGCCGCATGGTCAACGCGAAAAGGAACTCGCTCATGCGACATCATCCCTTGGGCCGCACCGGCCTCTTCGTCTCTGAACTGTGCCTGGGCACGATGACTTTTGGCGGCAGTGACGAGGGCCTGTGGGGCAAGATCGGCAGGCTGCAGCAAGGTGATGCCGACCGCCTCGTGGGTCAAGCGCTCGACGCGGGTGTCAACTTCATCGACACCGCCGATGTGTATGCGGGCGGGGCTTCGGAGCAGATCACCGGGCAGGCGTTGAAGAACCTGAAGGTGCCGCGTGAGAACGTGGTGGTGGCGACCAAGGTCTTCGGCGACACCGGCACGGGTGCGAACAGCCGCGGCGCGAGCCGCAGCCACATCCTCGATAGTGTGAAGGCGAGCCTGAAGCGTTTGCAACTCGACCACATCGACCTGTATCAGATCCACGGCTTCGACCCGGCTACGCCGATCGAGGAAACGGTGCGCGCGCTCGATCAACTCGTGCGGCATGGCCATGTGCGTTATGTCGGCGTCTCCAATTGGGCGGCATGGCAGATCACCAAGGCCTTGGGCATCGCGGAACGCTGGGGGCTGGCGCGCTTCGAATCGCTGCAGGCGTATTACACGGTGGCCGGGCGCGACCTCGAGCGCGAGCTGATTCCGATGCTGCAGAGCGAGGGCGTGGGCCTGATGGTGTGGAGCCCGCTGGCGGGCGGGCTGCTGAGCGGCAAGTACAGCAAAGGCCAGAAAAACGCCGATTCGCGCCGCGCGGCCTTCGATTTCCCACCGGTCGAGCGCAACCGCGCGGAGGCTTGCATTGAGGCGATGCGGCCGATCGCCGAATCGCATGGCGTATCGATCGCGCAAATCGCCTTGGCCTGGCTGCTGCATCAGCCCCAGGTGACGAGCGTGATCGTCGGCGCGAAGCGAGCCGAGCAACTGGCCGACAACCTGGGTGCGGCGAAGCTGCGCTTGAGCGCACAAGAGCTGACGCAGCTCGAAGAGGTCAGCCGACTGCCAGCCGAATACCCCGGCTGGATGTTCGAGCGCCAGGGGGAATACCGGCGCAAGCAGATCAGGCAGTCGAAGGAGCCCGTGGGTGCCGATGGTCTGTGACTTGCTCGCAGAGTGGCCCGACAAGCCGATATCCTCGGCCCCATCTCAGGAGTTCCCATGACTGCCCACGTTCATCACATCACCCATCCCCTGATCCAGCACAAGCTCACGTTGATGCGCGAGAAGGATCGCAGCACCAACAGCTTTCGCCGCCTGCTCAACGAGATCAGCATGCTGATGGCTTATGAGGTCACGCGCGACATGCCCACGCAGCTGATCGATATCGAGACGCCGCTGGAGCCGATGAAGGCGCCGGTGATCGATGGCAAGAAGACGGTGTTCGTGAGCGTGATGCGCGCTGGCGCGGGCTTTCTCGACGGGATGCTGAATGTGGTGCCGGGTGCGCGCATCGGCCACATCGGGCTGTATCGCGATCCGAAGACGCTGGTCGCGGTGGAGTACTACTTCAAGATGCCGGCCAACATGCAGGAGCGCGATGCGATCGTGCTCGACCCGATGCTGGCCACCGGCAATTCGGCCGTCGCGGCCGTCGATCGGCTGAAAGAGACGAAGCCGAAGTCGATCCGTTTTGTCTGCCTGCTGGCCGCACCGGAAGGCTTGAAGAACTTCACCGAAGCTCATCCCGATGTGCCGGTCTATACCGCCGCGATCGACCGTGAGCTGAATGCCGATGGCTACATCGTGCCGGGCCTGGGCGACGCCGGAGATCGCCTGTTCGGAACCAAGTGACGGTGATGGCGTGGGCCGCGGCGCCCGGTGCAGTCATCGGCGTTGGGCATTGGCGCCGAACGCCCGGCGATAAGCCTGCGGCGTGTTGCCGACCTTGCGCGAGAAGCGCTCGCGCAAGGTGGTGGCCGATGAGAAGCCGGCTTCGGTGGCGACCTGCTCGATCGTCAGCTGGGTCGTTTCCAGCAGGTGTTGCGCGCGGCGTACCCGCGCATTGAGCAGCCACTGGAGCGGCGTGGTGCCGACCTGGCCAATGAAGCGGCGGTTGAGCGTGCGGCTGCTGGTGGCGGCTTTGTTGGCGATTTCTTCCAGGCTGAGCTGGCGCTTCAGGTGCTTCTCCAGCCACTGCAGCAGCGGCTGCAGGCTCGAAGCCGAGCAAGGCGATTCGTGCACGATGTATTGCGCCTGCCCGCCTTCACGTGCGAGCGGCATCACCGACTTGCGCGCGATGTCGGCCGCGACAGCGGCGCCATGGTCGCAGCGGACCATGTGCAGGCACAGGTCCAGCCCGGCTGCGGCGCCGGCCGAGGTCAGGATGTCGCCGTTGTCGACGAAGAGCACGTTCGGATCGACGATGACGGCTGGGTAGCGGCGGGCCAGTTCACTGGTGACCATCCAGTGCGTGGTGGCGCGCCGGCCGTCGAGCAGCCCGGCAGCGGCGAGCACGAAAGCACCGGTGCAGATCGAAGCCAGCCTGGCACCCTCGGCCGCCGCTTGCCGCAGCGCCATCAAAACGTCCTGGGAGATCACGCGCGATGGATCGCTCAAGCCCGGCACGATGACTGTGTCAGCCCCGCGCAGCTGGCTCAAGCCACAGTGCACGCGCAGGTCGAACATGCCGGCGCGGATGTCGGTGGCTTCACCGCAGACGCGTACCTGATACGCCGCTTGTTCATCGGCCGTTCGAACGCGGCTGAAGACCTCGCACGGCGTTGACAGGTCGAACGGCACGACGTCGTGCAACGCGAGGATGGCAATGTGATGCATGGCAGGGGTAGGAAAGCGCGGTGGCGGTGTTGTCAACGACGTCAAAGATGAATGGCCGCATGGCGGCGCGGTCGGATGCGGTGGTGGGCGCGGTGACGGCCGAGCTGATGGCCGAGCTGATGGAGCGCTGGCGATTGTCTGGCGGGAAACCGTCGAACCTTGTCTTTTCAGCCAGTGGTCTGGGTAAAGTTCTCTGTCCACAATGGCCGCGGCGTGCAGTGCCTTCGTGGTGGGTCGATAGGCGGCGCCGCGAGATTTCTTTCGATGCACCTTCCGGAGATGCGCTTGTCCTTTGCCGTCGTTGATGAAGAGCGCGCACCGCTGCGCAACCTGCGCATCGTCTCGTGGATCGAAGGGGCGACGTTGGTGAGCCTGGTGGGCATCGCAGTGCCGTTGAAGCACCTGGCGGGCTGGCCGCTCGGGGTTTCGTTGTTGGGTCCGGTTCACGGCCTCGCATTTCTCACTTACCTGTGGATGGCGATGGGCGCGGTCTCTGGTGGTGGCTGGCGCCCGGCGGAGATTGCCCGACTGATCGGCGCGGCGCTGCTGCCGTTCGGCGCCTTTCTGAATGTCGGCTTCATCCGCCGCAAAGAGCTTGAACTGGCCTCGGGTGGCGCCGCAGGCGCGCCGCCATGATCTACCTGTGGCTGAAAGCCTTGCATGTGGCCGCCGTGATGGCGTGGCTGGGAGGGCAGATGATGTTGTCGCTGCTTCTCGTCTCGCTCTCAGAAGGCACGGCGCCTTACCTGCCACAGGAGCGGCGGCTGATGGTCGCGCTGCGCCGCTGGGATCAGCGTGTGACTGCACCGGCGATGGGGCTGGTGTGGTTGCTCGGCATCGTGATGGCGATGCACGGCGGCTGGTTGGCAGCGCCCTGGCTGCGGATCAAGCTGGTACTGGTTTTTGCCCTGTCGGCGCTGCACGGCGTGCAGTCCGGAACATTGCGCCGGTTGGTCAAGGGCGATGCACCGCGGCCGCCGCGTTTCCTGCGATGGGGTGGGGCCGCTGTGCTGATCGCCGCTGCGGCAATCGCCGGGCTGGTGGTTGTCAAACCCTTTTCCTGAGCGGTGTCGAGCCGGCGCCGAAGAGGCCTCGCTCTCCTGTGGCTCGGCATCCCGATGCGCCGTCGGATGGTGCCAGGGCGGCTGCATTGGCCGGGTGAGCGCGTGGCGTGCACCGGCGGCGGGCGTCAAGTCGGGGTTTCGCCTGTGCCGCCGTCGCGGAGCGCGCATTGAACTTGCTGGCGCTCACATCGTGGCTGGTATCACAATCAGCCGCCAGCCCAGGAGTTCATCGCCATGTCATTCCTTTGCATTCGCCATGCGACGCTGCCCGACGGACGAACCGGCCAGGACGTGCTCAGCGAAAGTGGGCGCATCACCGAGATCGGGCCGCAGCTGCAGGTACCGCCACAGGCAAAGATCGTTGATGCGCATGGCTGGCTGCTGTCGCCGCCGTTCGTCGACCCACATTTCCACATGGATGCGACGCTGAGCTACGGCCTGCCGCGCGTCAATGACAGCGGCACCCTGCTCGAAGGCATTGCGCTGTGGGGCGAACTCAAGCCGACGCTGACGCAGCAGGCGCTGGTCGAGCGAGCATTGCAGTATTGCGATTGGGCGGTGGCCAAGGGGCTGCTGGCGATCCGAACGCATGTCGATGTTTGCGACGACCGCTTGCTGGCGGTCGAGGCGCTGTTGCATGTCCAGCAGAAGGTGCGGCCTTATCTCGACCTGCAACTGGTGGCGTTCCCGCAGGACGGCCTGCTGCGCTCAGCGACGGCGCTGACCAACCTGCAGCGCGCGCTGACGCTGGGGGTCGATGTGATCGGCGGCATTCCGCACTTCGAGCGCACGATGGCCGATGGTGCCGAGAGCGTGCGTATCCTTTGCGAGTTGGCGGCCGCGCGCGGCTTGCGCGTGGACATGCATTGCGACGAGAGCGACGATCCGCTGTCACGCCACGTCGAGACGCTCGCTTACCAGACCCAGCGACTGGGGTTGCAGGGCCGCGTGACGGGTTCGCACCTGACCTCGATGCATTCGATGGACAATTACTATGTCAGCAAGCTGATTCCGTTGATGGCCGAGGCGCAGCTGCACGCGGTAGCCAATCCGTTGATCAACATCACGCTGCAAGGCCGGCATGACACCTACCCGAAACGGCGCGGCATGACGCGTGTGCCGGAGCTGCTGGCTGCGGGCGTGAACGTCGGCTTCGGGCATGACTGCGTGCTGGACCCGTGGTATTCGCTCGGCTCGGCCGACATGCTGGAGGTGGCGCAGATGGGATTGCATGTCGCGCAGATGACATCGCAGGTGCAGATGCGGGCCTGCTTTGATGCCATTACCGTCAATGCTGCGAAGCTGATGGGCCTGAGCGGCTATGGCGTGGAGGTTGGCAAGCATGCGGATTTCGTATTGCTGCAAGCGCGTGACCCGATCGAGGCGATTCGATTGCGGGCCACTCGGCTGGCGGTGGTCCGCCGTGGCCAGGTGATTGCGCAGACACCCGCCAGCACCTCGGCATTGAACCTGCCGGGCCGGCCGGCGGCTGTCGACTGGACCTTACCGCGTTAGTTGCGTGGAGCCATCACCCCAGGCGGGCTGCATACAGCGAGTAAGGCAGCTTCGCTAGAATCAGTTCAAACAGGGAAGCCGACAAGCATGAAACTCATTGGTTCGCTGACCAGCCCCTTCGTGCGAAAGGTTCGCATCGTGATGGCTGAGAAGAAGCTGGACTTTCAGCTGGAACTGGAAGACGTCTGGCATCAGGACACGATCACCAAATCCAACCCGCTCGGCAAAGTGCCTTGCCTGGTGATGGAAGGCGGCGAAGCCGTGTTCGACTCGCGCGTGATCGTCGAGTATGTTGATACCCTGTCTCCAGTGGGTAAGCTCATTCCAGAGCGAGGTCGCGAGCGCACCGAGGTGCGTACCTGGGAAGCCCTGGCCGATGGGGTGATGGAAGCTGCGGTGCTGGCCCGCCTCGAAGAAACCTGGTCAGGCCGCACCGACGCGCAACGCAGCGCCGCGTGGACCCGCCGGCAGATGGACAAGGTGCATGCAGCCTTGGCTGCGATGAGCCGCGGCCTGGGCGAAAAAGCGTTCTGCACCGGCACGCACTTCACACTGGCCGACATCGCCACCGGCTGCGCGCTCGGTTACCTCGACCACCGTTTTGCACGCATCAATTGGCGCGCTGACTATTCAAATCTTGAAAAGCTCGATGCCAAACTGGCCTTGCGCCAGAGCTTCATCGAAACGCTGCCGCCGCCGGCTTGATGTGCTGTCTCGCTCGCGGTGTGCGGGCGAGGTGCAGGGTGTTGTCAGGCGGCCTTCAGCGACAGGCCGCTGGCCCGAATGTCGAACTGAAGCTTGTGATAGACGCGGCGAATGTCGCAGGCCACAGCGTGCACATCCGAGTGCCATTGCTGAGCGATCTCATCGACGAGATAGCCTTGAGCCACCCACTCCAGAATCTCTTGTTCCGGGCCGGTCAACACCAGCGGATTCAAGGATTCGGTCATCGTGTCGGAGTGGGGCGCGGGCATGCGGAAGTGCGAGAGCACCTGGCGCGCGATGGTCGGTGACATCGGCGACTCGCCACGGGCCACCTGCTCCAGCGCGGCAATCAGTTCTTCATGGGCGGTGGCGTGAATCCAGTAGCCATCGGCACCGGCGCGCAAGGCATCGAGCAGCAGCATGTCGTCGTGCGACATCATCGTGACCAGCACTAGAGGGCTCGGGCCGCGTGAGGCGCCGCGCAGTTCCATCAGTAGCGAATGCACCGCGCCGTCTTGCACGCGCATGTCAGTCACCAGGATGTCGGGCGCGACCTTCTGAATCAAAGGCCGGGCGTCTTCAACGGTGTGGACTCGGCCTGCTACCCAAAACCTCTCGGTCGCGTCGATCAGGGCTTGCAGCCGCGGGCTGGCTTCGTGATCGCGTTGAAGCAGAACGATGGACGGCATGAACAGGGAATGAAAGAGACTGGGGGATGCCGCTTAACTCAAAGCGGCTGGTGGATGGTGCATCCCCATAGGCCTGCATTCATCCCCCCGATCAAGGGGTCGCGGCGAAGCTGTGCGGGCTGGCCATCGGCCAATACAACTTGAAGACGCTCTGCGGCATTTCGCCGCGCAACAACACTCCGGCATCGGCGAAGGGCAGCAAGTTGGCAAGCAGCTTGACCTGGTGATCGCTGCAGCGGCGCACGATGTGCGATGCCGTGATGGCGCCAGGGTGGCTCAGGCCCGCAGCCTGCACCAGTTCTTTCAGCGCATGCAATGTGTTTTGGTGAAAGAGCATCACGCGCTCGGCCTTGGTGGGCACGACCAGCGCGCGTTGGCGTTGCGGGTCTTGGGTGCTGACCCCGGTCGGGCAGTGGCCGGTGTGGCAGGCCTGGGCCTGGATGCAGCCGAGCGCGAACATGAAGCCGCGGCCCGCGTTACACCAGTCGGCCCCGAGCGCCATCATGCGTGCAATGTCGAACGCGCTGATCACCTTGCCCGCACAACCGAGCTTGACCTTCTCGCGCAGGTTCAGCCCCACCAGCGTGTTATGTACCAGCAGCAAACCTTCTTGCAGCGGGGCGCCCACATGATCGGTGAATTCCAGCGGCGCTGCGCCGGTGCCGCCTTCGGCCCCGTCGACAACGATGAAGTCGGGCGTGATGCCGGTTTCGATCATGGCCTTGGCCAAAGCGAACCATTCCCACGGATGGCCGATGCAGAGCTTGAAGCCGGTCGGCTTGCCGCC
>CAXTCD010000003.1:0-59514 GCA_964242145.1 uncultured Rhizobacter sp. | reverse complement strand
CCTTGATCTGGCACCTGTCAACGTTCGATCACACTAAATTGCGCGAAGAGCCCAACAAGGAAGGCGCACAGTGCCCACCCGTGCCGGTCAAGGGAGACTTCTCATCGAGGATGAGTCGGGCCCAGGACAACGCACCTGCGTAGTGGCCCATCCCCCGGTCAAGGCACACCCGCTGAAAATCAACCCGGGGTTGCGTGGACATCGGAATATCCGCGAACACGAATCTCAGCTCTCGTGCCAACCGCTGGTTCGTCTGCGACGCAGACACGGTTAAGACGCGCCATAGAGCTGCATGCAGCAAGCGGTTCTCCGGGCGGTCGATCGAAAATTCGTCGTGCTCGGTGAAGAAGCGGTCAGCCCGATGCAAGTTCTGCTGCAAGTGGGGCGCCATGAGCAGGTTGCCTCTCAGTGCGAAGAGGTTGCCCCGCTTGCTGGAATAGTCGCTGCGAAGTCCCCGCTTAACGATGTACTCCACCGTACGCAGAAACTCCGCGATGAAAACCTCCCGCAATGGCATGCACACAGCCAAGATCTTTGCAATGGCGGTCTCGACGTGTCGGAAACCCTGCAGGCAGCTCAGCATCTCGATCAGCAGCTGACGTGCCTCCACGACTCCGCCGCCAATCGCTTTGCCCACTTGGGCAACACCTCGATCTGGAAACCATTGGGGGCGCGGATCACGCCGACGAAGCTCGTGACCTGAACGATACGGCGACCACGTCGCTGGGTAAGACGCAACCACGGCGCTTCGCCCTTCTCTGCAGCACTTAGGCACTGAGCCTCAAGCCATTCGTACACCGCAGCCGGGATGTGATGCAGACCGTCAACGGCGGCAGCTTTGAGATCAGCCTGCGTAAGCGCGTCGAACTCGTAAACCGTGATGCCGCTCACCAGCTGCTGCAAGGCGACCAATCGGTCGTCTCCATCGGGAAGCTTGGCCAGCGGCGTGAAGTAGGCGTGGCCTATGCATTGGTCACGGTCATAGAGCGCCTCCACGCGCTGGTTGATCGCGTCAAGCATCCGGGGCACATCAATCACCTGATCGCCCGAACTCACCCGCAAGTTGGCAAGCGGCGCCCCCGGCTCATCACGAGCATCTGGCATCACAGGCACGAACTCGAACCGGCGCCGCAGTGCAGTATCCAAAAGCGCCAGAGACCGGTCAGCCGTGTTCATCGTGCCGATGATGTCGACGTTGACCGGTACCGAAAAGCTTTCTCCCGAGTAAGGCAGCGTCACCGACACCGCGTTTTCGGTGCCCTCGCGCTTGTCGGCTTCGATCAAGGTGATCAGCTCACCCAGTATCTTGCTGATGTTGCCTCGATTGATCTCGTCAATCACCATGGCGAATCGCTGGTCGGGCGCCGACCGGGCCCTGCGGCACAGGTCTTTGAAGACGCCAGAGCGAATCTCGTACTGGATTTGACCCGTCTCTGCATCGCCGTCGAGCAGCGGGCGCAGCCCTTCGACGAATTCTTCGTAGCCGTAGGACTGGTGGAACGTGACGAAGCTGTAGCGCTGGACCGCGCCGGACGCCGGGGCGCCAGCTTGGTAGGCCCTTACCGTTTCGATGAGATCAGCGCAAGCCTCTTTCCAATCTCCGGCAAATTGCCAAACCGAATTGTTGATCTTGTTGAAGACCGCAGGCGCGAGCCGCACTTTGATGTTGACAGTCTGGGAGACTTCGACGGTGTGATGTTGCAAAGTACCCCAAAGCGTTTGGCGAACGTTCTGGTTGCGGCTTTTGGCCGCGGCAATGGCTTTGATGAACGGATGCTCGAACAACTGTCCAACTTTCGCTTTTCCTCCGAGTTCATACAACGCTGCAGCGGCCCCCTCCCACCATGTGAGGTTGGCGATCCGCGTTGAAATGAGTTGCTCGCGCCATTCCTCTTCCGACACCGATGTCATCGCCTGCTCGTACTCTCGCTTGAGCAACTTCGACAATTGGTAGGTCTTTCCTGAACCGGGTGGGCCGTAATAAATGCGATTGATGGGCTGCCTAACGACCTGATTGTTGCTATTGCTGGCTTCCTCGTCGTCCAACTCTTCGCCCGGATCGACCGGATCGTCACGCAGTTGATCAGGCCACAAGCCTGGTCGCTCAGTGTTGAGCACCAGCCAATCGTCCAGAGTGACGCGTTCCGAAGACAGGGCAGACTCGATCTGCGCCACCAGCCCCTGCGTCAATGATTCACGGTTGAGCTTGGCCACCGCACCCAGCTGCCGCGTCCAGGAAATCTTGCGAGTGCGGGTACCACGAATCACGCCGAGCACGCCAACGGCCCGTTCACTGCCTGGGTTCTTGCGGCCGAAGCGCACCTGAATGCCCTTGCCCATGTGCCACCAATCCAGGCCGGAAGCGTGAACCGCACGCGCCAAGCGACAGAACACCGCCTTGTCTTGCGGTGACCAAGAGGCCCGGAATGTCTGAAACGCAGGCTTGCCGTCAAAGTGCTGGAGCAAATCCTCGTCGCTCAGTGTCGTGCCCAGGTTCAGCTTCTCGACCACCTCGTCGTAACGCAGTTTGAAATTCCGGATGGCATCGACGCTCCACGCGACCAGTTGGTCCAGCGATTTCTCCAGCCCCTCTGCAACTGGCAGCTTGGCGACAAATGGGGCGGCGTTGTCGTCGGCACCGCGCAGCGCCAAGTACTGCCGTCGCGTGACACTCGACTCGTCGAGACCTACGGTATCGATCTTCACCACAAATCCGTCTTCAGCACCAATGCCAACGGTATAGGCCAACTCCTTCGGCGCCTCAACTGACGGATAAATCCTGGCCCAGTTGTAGCTGGCGAAGTTGTTGCCCTGATTCGTCGGGCCCCTGCGAATCTCGACATGGCCCACAGGGAAGAGCGTCCCTTTCACCTTGCTGGCCCAGGCCTCAGCCACCTCATAAGCCTTCTTCAGCTCGGTGTAAGCACGGTTCTGTTCGGGGTTTGACTCGTCACGCTTCTGCCCCTTCCACCGGTTCAGCAGCTTGAAATGGTCACTGGTGAAATAGTCCGCCATTGTTCTCAGATTCCTTCGACATCGCTTCCATGCTCGGCCAGCCAAGCCTTGCGCTGCGCGTAGTCCGGCATCGCGCGCTCCACGCGCAGCCAGAACGCCGTGGTGTGGTGCGGCTCATGCAGGTGCGCCATCTCGTGCACCACCACGTATTCGGCAATGCGTGCCGGCAGCAGGATGGTCTTCCAGTGGAAGTACAGCCAGTCGCCTTTGCCACACGACCCCCATCGGTAGCCCAGGTCTTGCACCTTCACGCCGGCAGGCTGCACCTCCATGCGTGATTGATAGTCAGCCACGCGGCTGCCCAACCAGAGCTTGGCTCGCTCGCTGTACCAGCGGGTGAAATGCTCGCGGGCATCGGCCACCTCGTTGCGCGCGAGGCAGAAGCGGCCCTGGGCCAGTTTCAGCGGTGTGTCTTGTGCGTCCACCAACTTCAGCCTGTGGCTGCGCCCCAGGTAGAGGAACCCCTCGCCGCCCACGAACTCCTTGCGCGGGACCAGGCGTTGCAGCCGATCTTTTTCCGCCAGCTTGGTGTAAATCCAGAAGCGCTTCTCTTCAACGAAGGCACGCAGCCGCGCCTCTTTCACGTCGGGTGGCGCGCTGACGATCAGCTCGCCCGATCGCTCCACGGTGATCTGCATGGTCTTGCGACGTGCACTGCGGCGCACGTCCAGGCGCAAGTCATCCACCACCATCATCATCACAGCGCCACCAGCTTGTCGTGGTTGGCCCGTGCCTGCTCTATCAGCTTGTCGGCCAGCACGCCGGCCTTGTCGGCATCCACCAACGGCGGGCGCAATCGCATCAGGTGGTCGAACAACAGACCGTTCAGCGCGTCTTGCGCTGCGCGCTTGTGCGCGCTCCAGATGTTGCGATTGCTTTTCAGCTCCTGCGCCAGCAGGTCCACCAGTTCGACGGTCACATCTTTCAATCGCAACAACTCAGCCGGTCTCGGCACCTGCTCGGCGGTCACTACATCCAGCATCGTGCGCAAGAAGGGGGCGCAGTGCTGCGGCAGATCGCTCGGGGCGTCAGCCTCACCAGCCGTGCCACTGCGCAGCTCGTCGATGATCTTCTGCAGTTGCGCGATCACTTCGTTCCACTGCTCACCCAGTGCCGTGAGGATGTCGTTCAGGCGCTCCGAGAGCTTGCGGTACAGCACAGGGTCTTCGTCGATGTGCTGGCGAATGTGCGAACGGATCGCGTGCTCCATCTCCGACGCCTTGGCGCGTTCGTTGACCGAGCGGCCGAGGTGCGTGTCGAACTCTGCGTCGCTGAGCTGTATCGGCGGGATCTTCGGGTCGATGCCCAGCGAGATCACATGTTCGTCCATCAGCCGGCGCACCTTGGCGCCCACATCCACGCCCAGCACCGGCGTGTCTTTGTAGCGGTTGCGGGCGCGGGCGTAGATGTAGGCGAGCCGTTTGGCATCACGCGCGTACGGCAGCCCTTCCGGCCGCGGCAGCACCATGTCCAGCGACGCCAAGAAGGCCTTGAGCTTCACCGCGAACTCCGCGCGAAGCCGCTCGCTGCCCAGCGCCTCCACGCACGCCTCGGTGTCGTCCAGAGACTCGATGCCTTGCTGGCGAAACAGATCCACCACACGCAGGTGGCGGTCGCGCAGCACCGGCACCTCGTCTTTCAGGCTGGCCAGCGCGCCTTGCACGTCTTCGTCGGCGTAGGCGGCCAGCGCTTCCTTCAGGTGCTGGGCCACGCCGTAGTAGTCCACCACGATGCCGCAGCGCTTGCCGAAGCCGGTCCGGTTGACCCGGGCGATGGCTTGCAGCAGCTCCGCTTCGCGGATCGGCCGGTCCAGGTACATCACGCCTTCGATGGGCGCGTCGAAGCCGGTCAGCAACATCGACTTCACCACCAGGAAGGCCAGCGGGTCGGTCTTGGCGGGGTCCGCATGGAACAGCGGCTTCTTGAAACGTTTGATGAGGGGCTCATGCGCCGCACCCTCCGTCCAAACCTTCCACGCGGGATCGTCGTTGTTGCTGCCCGAGATGATGGGCGCGAACTCAAGGCGTGCAAGCGTGTCTCGGTAGCGCCAGGCCTGCACCACGGCCTGCACCTTGGGCGGCCGCTGGGCCAGGGCCTCGTCATCCAACGCCTTGTCTTGCGGGTTCAAGGCCTCGGCCTCGGCCAGCAGCTCGTCGCGGGCCTGTTTCAACGCTGCGAAGTAGCGGGTCCCGGCCAACCGGCTGTAGGCCACCACCTGCGCCTTGTAGCCATTGGGCAGGATGTTCGTCACATAGTGGCGCAGCATGTCGCGCGCCTTGTCGGCGATCAGCGCCGGTGCGTCGAAGATGTGGCCCCGGGTGGCGTACTTCTGCCTGATCGCCTCCAGCTCCTCGGGCGTGTGCTCGCGGAACATGTCTTCGAACAGCTCGTCCAGGCTGGCGCCGTCTTTGATCGCGCCCTGCGCCGTGCGGCCCTCGTAGAGCACCGGCACGGTGGCGCCATCGGCTTCGGCCTCTTTGATCGTGTAGCGGTCGATGAACTCGCCGAAGATCTCGTGGGTGCGCTTCTTGTCGCCCATGATGATCGGCGTGCCGGTGAAGCCGATGCGCGCGCAGTTGGGCAGCCCGGCCAGCAGGGCGGCGTGCAGGTCGCCGGCCTGCGTGCGGTGGGCCTCGTCCACCAGCACGAGGATGCTGTCGTCTTCGTTCAGCACCTCGTACTTTTCGGCCGCCTTGTCGTTAGCGGAATACCTCGCCCTCGGCTCTTCCACCTTCGGCAAATCGTCCGCCACCAGTGGCGCATCGCCTGCGGTGTCAGCGTCGCGGTACTTCTGGATGGCGGCAAACACCAGCCCCGGCCCCTTGCGCCGGGCCAGCGCCTTCACGCCCGCCGTGCTGTCTGCCACCTCCACCAGCTCGCCCGTCAGCGTGGCGGTGATCGACAGCTGGTTCTGCAAATCCTTGCGGTCGGTGACGACGATCACCTTGAAGCGCCGCAAGGCCGTGTCTGCGCGCATCTTGCGCACCAGGAACACCATCGTCAGGCTCTTGCCCGAGCCCTGCGTGTGCCAGATGATGCCGCCGCGCTGGTCACTCTCGCCATGCTGCAGCCGCGTGTCTTTGGTCTTGAGCCGCGTGATCGCAACGTTCACCGCCCGGTACTGCTGGTAGCGGCACACCGATTTGATGGTCTGGCCGCCCACCTGCATGAACAGCACAAAGTTCTTCACCACGTCGAGCAGATGCGCGGGCGCCAGCAGGCCGGCGATCAGCCGCTGCTGCTCGTTGAGCCGGGGCGTACCCAGCGCCCGGGCCACCTCGCCTTCGGAGCCGATACCCTCGGGTCTGACCACCGTTTTCCACTGCGCAAAGTGCCCGAAGCTCGCGCCGATGCAGCCCACGCGCGCCTCGTCCACGCAACTGGCGATCAGCAGCTGGTTGGTGGCGAACAGCGCCTCGTTGCCTTCGTTCTCGTCCACCTCGAAGGCAGCCTTGCGCTGGTTGCTGTAGCGGCGCAGTTGGTCCACCGCCTCGGCCAGCGGCTCGGGAATGGAAGGGCTTTTGCACTCCACCACCCCCAGCGGCAGGCCATTCACCAGCAGCACCAGGTCAGGCACGATGAAGGCCTTGGCGCTGTTGAAACCTGGCGGGCAATCAACGCGGTACTGGTTGACCACCGTGAAGCGGTTGCGGGCCGGCGTGTCCCAGTCGATGTAGCGGAGGGTCTGGCCGCGCCCGCCGTCCCAGCCGGGCAGGCCTTCGACCGTCAGCCCCTTGGTCAAGAGTTCGGTCGCCTTCTGGTTGGCCTCCATCAGCTTGTGCGTGCCGAGCCGCGTGATGGCAGCCACGGCTTCGGACAGGCGCGCGTCGTCCAACCAGGGCTGGCCATCCGCACCGGGGTTCAGCGCATGCAATTGCTCGCGCAGCACGCCTTCTTGAATGACCTCGGCAAAGTTCGTTCGGCCCGTGGCGGCCGGGTCGTCCAGGCTGCCTTTGACATGCACCCAGCCCAGCGCTTGCAGTTGGGCGACAAAGGGCTTTTCAACGTCTTCGAGTTCCCAGCCCATCATTCCTCCCCGGCCACATCGCCCGGCAGCGCCTGCAGCTCCTGCTCGATCTGCGCGATGCTGGGCAGGCCGGTTTGCAACTCGGCAGGCAAGGCTTCCAGCAGCTTGAACTCGGCCACGCCCATGGGCTGCGTCTTGTCGCCCAGCGCGTACTCGGCCACCACCTTGTTTTTGCTCTTGCACAACAAGAGGCCGATGGTGGGGTTGTCGTGCTTGTTCTTGATCTGGCGATCCACCGCGGTGAGGTAGAAGCCCAGCTACCCCAGATGCTCGGGCCTGAACTTGCCGGCCTTGAGCTCGATCACCACATAACAGCGCAGCTTCAGGTGATAGAACAGCAAGTCGATGAAGAACTCGTCGCCGCCCACGTCCAACAGCACCTGCCGGCCGACGAAGGCAAAGCCCGCGCCCAGCTCCAGCAGAAACTGCGTCACCTGCTTGACCAGCGCACCCTCCACCGCCCGCTCCTGCGCGTCGTCCCCCAGGCCCAGAAAATCGAATCGGTAGGGGTCTTTCAGCGACTCGCGCGCCAGGTCTGACAGCGGGGCCGGCAGGCGCTCGGCAAAGTTGGTGATGGCCTGGCCCGAGCGCGTATGCAGCTGCGTTTCAATCTGCATTTCCAGCACATTGCGCGACCAGTTGTTCGCCACCGCCTGCGCGAGATACCAGTCGCGCTCGTCACGGGCCTTGAGCTTGTCGATCAGCGTGCACAGGTGGAACCAGGGCAATCGTGCAGCAGCCTGCTGCACAAATTCAGCCTCGGGCCAGGCTTGTGCAAACGCGCGCATGTATTTGAGGTTGCGCGGCGAAAAGCCTTTCATGTCGGGGAAGGCGCTGCGCAGGTCGTGCGCCAGCCGGTCGATCACCTTGGCGCCCCAGCCTTCGCGGCTTTGCCGCTGCAGAATGTCGCGCCCGATCTGCCAGTACAGCCGCACCAGCTCGCCGTTCACCGCCAGCGTGGCGCGCTGCTGCGCCGTGTGGATGCGGGTCTTCAGCTCGGCCAGCCAGTCGGCATAACCAGCGGGCGGCACGGTGAGCGAGGCGAGGCGGTCGGTCATGGGGCGGCATCTTCCAGCAGTGGGGTGACGCGGACGCGGCCGGTGAGGAGGTCGTCCATGAGGCCGAATTTCAACGCATGCAACCCTGAAAGAGACAGTGCCTCCTGCTTCAACTGATCAGCGATGGCCGATTGCCTGGCAACGATCCCCTCTTGCTCTGTCAGTGGAGGCAGACCGAAAGGCATTCCCAGAAGATTCTCCATGTCGAGCTTTTGGGTTCCATGCGTGGCTTCGGTCACCTTCCTGAGAAGCCGATTCGAATTTGCCACGAACCAGTACGCCAAAAATCGACCAATCAGGTGCGGGCCAGGTGAAACGGCTTTGATGTCTTGATTGAATGCCATCTCCCGTGCTGCCAGCACCACGGGGAACGAATGCGCGAGGATCATTCCCCGCACGACGATAAAGACCGTGTTGGGTGGCATCAGGCGGGCCCCGGCCTGCGCCGCCTTGAGGCTGATGTGCTCCGATGTGTCGGCCAATTCAAAAGACTTCATATCTTTCGGCGTCAGAAGCGGAAGAACAGGTTGGACGCGACACCGATCACGGCTTCGAGCAGGTCGGCGTCGATGATGCCGGCGCGGATGGTCTTTTCTTCGCCGCCGCGGAACAGCACGCCATGCGGCATCACGGTGGCCACCATGCCGCCGTCGCGGGTGACGGCCAGCATGTGCTGCAGAAACATCAGGTCGGCCTTCTTGGCGCCGAGCGGCACCTGGCCGTAGCGAAAGCGCTCGGGAAACTTGGGTGCCCAGGCAGGCGTGCCATCGGCGCTTTTCTCGGTGTTGCCCCAGCTGAGGGAGACGGGCGGGTTGGTGAGCACGCGGTCAAAGTGCATCAGCTCACCGCCATACACGTGCTGGGGCTCGGCCAGGGTGTCTTCGTTCTGCAGGTCGGCGGTGTCGATGCCGTGCAGCAGCATGTTCATCTTCGCGATGGACCACACCGTGCCATTGAATTCCTGCCCGAAGAGGTTGGCCTTGCGGCCTTCTTCACCGTGCTCGTCGATGTATTCCTTGGCGGCGATCAGCATGCCGCCTGAGCCGCAGCAGGGGTCGTAGATGTCGTGAGACAGCTGCGGCTTGATCAGCCGCACCATCATGCGCACCACCGAGCGTGGGGTGTAAAACTCGCCGCCCTTCTTGCCGGCCGAGTCGGCAAACTCGCCAATCAGGTATTCGTAGGCGGCGCCGAGCAGGTCGGGGAATTCGAAGTCCGAAATGCGTGATCAGCTGGCGCAGTTTGATGTCGGGGATCTTGCTCTGGCCCACCTTGCGGGTGAAGTCGATGTGCTCCAGCACGTCGTACAGGCCGGTGTTAGCGGTTTCAATGCCGGTGAGCGCCTTGTTCAAGGCGTCGCCGACGTTCTGGTGGGCGTCATTGACCAGGCTCTCGTAGCGCGAGGGCGGTGGTACCCAGAAGGAGCCTTCCTTTTTGTACCAACGCGGGTTTTCGGCAGCTTGCTCAGCTTCGGCCTCGCTCTTCCCAGCCTCCTTCTCGAGACGGATCACTTCCTCGCGCCGCTGATCAAACATGTCAGAGCAGCGCTTGAGAAAGAGCATGCCGAAGATGTATTCCTTGAACTCCGAGGCGTCCATCTTGCCGCGCAAGATGTCAGCGGCTTTGAAGAGGTGGCGTTCCAGTTGGGGAAGGGTCAGTGGCATCGTCAATCAATCATTCGTTCAGCACGATCTCCCCACGCGCGCAGGGAGGTCGGAAGACTATCGCACGTGGGTCGTCACGTCGTCCGCTTCTCTAGGAGCAGCGTGCAGCGGTGTGCAGGCGAACTCAGACGTGAACCTGTGCCGACCATCGTCGCGCAACTTGGTCAGCTCGGTGACGAGCTTGATACGTTGGGCTTCGGCGGGCTCAGCCTAATCGTCTTCCAATACCAAAACACCCTGCGGCGGCTGAGGCGGCCAGTGGCCGGTTTCCAACCTTGCCTCGTACCAACGATGCATCGCAGCGTCTTCCACCGAGTACTCGCTGCGTGCCGACTTCCACACCAAGGCCGGCGTGCGCTGGCGCAGCGCTTCCAGCGCTTTCTGCGCCTGCGGCACGCTCACCGGATGGCCTGTTTTCTCTCGGTAGAACTTCAGCGCTTCGGCGTCATATGGGCGGAACTTGGATCCCTGCGCCAGCATGCGCCACAACACGGCCTGCTCGGTGGGTTTGAGGCCTGCGTAGTCAGAGTCCATCTGCGACTCGTCGTCACGCTGGCGCTGCAGCGCGGCCTCCAGCAGCACAGGCTCGAAAGGCCCGGTGATGCCGGACACAGGGCTCAAGACCTGGCCCAAGGCCTCCATGAAAAACTGCGGGCGGTTGCCGAAGCCTTCAAAAGCCTGATGCAAGGCTTTGCCATTCACGGGCCGCAGGTCGGGCCGCTGGGCCTCGATCAAGCTCACGACATAGGCGATGAAATCGGCGCCCAGCGGCGGCATGCGCTGTATCTGCGAACCGTAGAACGGCGCACCGCTGGTATTGACCAAGCGCAACAGCTTGTCGCGGTCAGAGCCCGACATCACCAGCATCAGGTTCACTTCGCCTGGCTGGTTGAGCTGGTCGCGTGCCGATTTGAGTGCCGACATGGCGTTTTCGCCCGCTTCGCTGATGAGCGCGTGCTGTGCTTCGTCAATGATCAGCGCCACGGGCTTGGCGGCGGCCACCTGCAAGGCACGCAAAGCGTCTACCAGCGTGAGGCCATCGACCTTGCCAATCTTGCCGATGTCCATCTGCAACCAGTTGCCCAGGCCCAGCTTGTCGAGCCCCGCCTTCTTGGCACTCTTGGCCAACAACCCCAGGTGCGGCTGCAGGGCATGGCCAATGGCATCTGCGATCAACACCCCAGGGTCGCGGGCAGCGTCAGCCCACAGATAGACATACACCACCACGGCGCCGGCCCGTTCGAGCGCGGGGCTCAAGTCGCCGCGCAAGAAGGTGGTCTTGCCGGTGCGGCGCGGCGCCGCCAAAAACAGACCGTTGTGCGCATCACCGAACAAGGCCCGGCCTTGCAAGGCGACCACGAGCTCATCGGCTTGAGCAGTGCGGTGGTAGGCGATCATGGTTTTATCTTTTATTATCTGACTTTAGATAATCTATCTGAAGT
The DNA here is from genome assembly GCA_964242145.1 of uncultured Rhizobacter sp. Lineage (GTDB taxonomy): Bacteria > Pseudomonadota > Gammaproteobacteria > Burkholderiales > Burkholderiaceae_C > Rhizobacter. The sequence continues at coordinate 48,308 of CAXTCD010000003.1, read as the reverse complement.
CAGATAAAAATCAATAGTTGGCTCAGCTTACCGGGCCAACACCGCCTTCAACGCCGCCCCCGTGTGACTGGCCTTGAGCTTTGCCAACGCCACCGGATCCGTGGCCGCGACGACCGTGCCCCCAGCCGCCCCGCCTTCCGGCCCCATGTCGATGACCCAATCGGCTTCGGCGATCACATCCAGGTCGTGCTCGATCACGACCACGCTGTGGCCGCCATCCACCAGGCGGTGCAGCACGCGGATCAGCTTCTCGACATCGGCCATGTGCAGGCCGACCGTGGGCTCGTCCAGCACGTAGAGCGTGTGCGGCGCCTTGTTGCCGCGGCGGCCGACGTCGTCGCGCACCTTGGTCAGCTCGGTGACGAGCTTGATGCGTTGGGCTTCGCCGCCGCTCAAGGTTGGTGACGGCTGGCCGAGCGTCAGATAGCCGAGGCCCACGTCTTTCATCAGCTGCAGCGGGTGCGCGATGTGGGGCATCGACGCGAAGAATTCGACGGCCTCGTCGATCTCCATCTGCAGCACATCGCCGATGCTCTTGCCTCGCCAGGTGACCGCGAGTGTCTCGGCGTTGAAGCGCTGGCCGTGGCACACGTCGCACGGCACTTTCACGTCGGGCAGAAAGCTCATCTCGATCGTGCGCATGCCCTGCCCTTCGCAAGCCGGGCAGCGGCCTTCGCCGGTGTTGAAGCTGAAGCGGTTCGGCGCGTAGCCGCGCGCGCGTGATTCAAGCGTCTCGGCAAAGAGCTTGCGGATCACGTCCCAAAAGCCGATGTAGGTGGCCGGGCAGGAGCGCGGTGTTTTGCCGATCGGCGTTTGATCGACTTCAAGCACGCGGTCGATGAAGCCCCAGCCTTCGATGTTGTCGCAGCCTTGCCAGTGGGGCTTGCCGCCCTTGCTGTTGATGAACTTCAGGTTGTCCAGCAGCACGTCACGCGCCAGCGTGCTCTTGCCCGACCCACTGACGCCAGTGACGGCGACCAGCCGGCGCAAAGGGATGTCGACCGTCACCTGCTGCAGGTTGTGCAGCGTGGCGTTGTGGATGGTCAGCGGGCCTTTCTTTTCCCTGTCCTTCGTGTGCACCTCGTCAGAGATCACGCGCCGGGCTTGCAGCGGGTGCACCAAGGGGTGCGCGAGGAAGCGGCCAGTCACCGATTCGGGCTGGGACGAGACCTCGCTGACCGTGCCTTGCGCGACCAGCCGGCCGCCGCGCTTGCCAGCGCTCGGGCCGATGTCAATGATGTGATCGGCGCGGCGAATCGTGTCTTCATCGTGCTCCACGACGACCAGCGTGTTGCCCTTCTCACCGAGCTTGTGCAAGGCGTTGAGCAGCACCTGGTTGTCGCGCGGGTGCAGGCCGATCGTCGGCTCGTCGAGCACATAACAAACCCCTTGCAGGTTGCTGCCGAGCTGCGCTGCCAGGCGGATGCGCTGCGCCTCGCCGCCGCTGAGCGTGGGCGCCGCGCGGTCGAGCGTGAGGTAACCCAGACCCACTTCTTCGAGGAATTCGAGCCGGCTCTTGATCTCGACGATCACGTCGCGGGCGATCTCGGCATCCCGGCCTTTGAGCTTCAGCGAATCGACCCATTGGCGGCAATCGGCCACCGACCATTGCGCGATCCAGGCGATCGAATGCGATTCGAATTTCACGCCGCGCGAAATCAAGTTCAGCCGCGTGCCGGCGCAATCGGGGCAAGGCTCGTCGATCACGCCGTCGACCTCGGGCTCCTCCGACGGGAAGCTTTGCTCGCGGCCCTTGTCTTCGTCATCACGCACCGAATCGTCGTACGCCTTGCGCTGCTCACGCGTCAACGCGAGGCCGGTGCCGACGCAGGTCGTGCACCAGCCGTGCTTGCTGTTGTAGCTGAACATGCGCGGGTCGAGCTCGGGGTAGCTCGTGGCACAGACCGGGCAGGCGCGCTTGGTGGAAAACACTTTCACCTCGCCGAGCTGCCGCGTGGGCGTGCCAGCCTGCATCGCATGCTGCAGACCATCGAGCGGCGTCAACAGGTGCATCACGCCTTTGCCGATGTCGAGCGCCTTCGCGAGCAGTTCGCGCAGCGCAGCTTCGTTATCGGGCGTGATTACCAGATCGCCGACCGGCAGCTCCAGCGTGTGCTCCTTGAAGCGATCCAGCCTCGGGAACGGGTCGACCGACAAAAAGTCGCCATCGACGCGCAAGTGGGTGTAGCCGCGTTGCTTGGCCCACTTGGCGAGGTCGGTGTAGACGCCCTTGCGGTTGATGACCAAGGGGGCCAGCAGGCCGACGTGTTCATTGCGGTGATCACGCAAGAGCTGAGCGGCAATGCTCTCGGCGCTTTGCGGTTTGACCGGCGCGCCGTCATTCACGCAATGCTGAATGCCGAGCTTCACATAGAGCAAACGCAGGAAGTGCCAGACCTCGGTGGTGGTGGCCACCGTGCTCTTGCGGCCACCGCGCGAAAGGCGCTGCTCGATCGCGACCGTCGGCGGAATGCCATAGACCGCATCGACTTCCGGCCGGCCCGCGGGCTGCACGATGCTGCGCGCATAGGCATTGAGCGATTCGAGGTAACGGCGCTGGCCTTCGTTGAACAAGATGTCGAAAGCCAGTGTGCTCTTGCCCGAACCGCTGACGCCGGTGATCACGCTGAACTTGCCGCGCGGGATGTTCACATCCATCGCTTTCAGGTTGTGCTCGCGCGCATTGACGATGCGGATGCATTCGACATCGACGCCGCCGATGCGAACCACATCTTCGCGAACGCGCTCGGCGCGCGCTTGCCGCAACACGCTTTGCAGCGCCCGGCCTTCTTCGACCGTGTGGCCGTTCAGGCCCATCGACCGGTCGTATTCGGCCAGCGCGCGCCCGGTGTGCGAAGTCGGGTGCTGCTTCACGTCTTCCGGCGTGCCCACGCACACCACGTCGCCACCGGCCTCGCCGCCTTCGGGGCCGAGATCGATCAGCCAATCGGCCGCACGGATCACATCGAGGTTGTGCTCGATGACGATCAGCGAATGGCCGGCTTCGAGCAGCTTGCGGAAGGCCCGCATCAGCTTCGCGATGTCATCGAAGTGCAAGCCGGTCGTCGGCTCGTCGAACATGAAGAGCGTGCCCTTCTTCGCCAGCGCCTGCTTGCTTGCGGTCTTGCCTTGTGCCGCTTCGGCCAGGAAGCCGGCGAGCTTCAGGCGCTGGGCTTCACCGCCGCTCAGCGTGGGCACCGGCTGACCGAGCTTCACGTATTCCAGGCCCACATCAACGATCGGCTGCAGCACGCGCAGCAGCTCGCGGTCTTGCGCGAACAGCTGCACCGCTTCGCTGACGGTCAGCGCCAGCACGTCGGCCACGCTGAGTTCACGCGTGACGTCATCGGGCAGCCGGCGATCGATCTTGACCTCCAGAAGTGCCGGGCGATAACGGCTGCCATCGCAATCCGGGCAGCGCAGGTAAACGTCGGACAGGAACTGCATCTCGACATGTTCGAAGCCCGAGCCGCCGCAGGTCGGGCAACGGCCGTCCCCCGAGTTGAAGCTGAACATGCCAGCGCCATAGCCGCGCTGCACCGCCAGCGGCGCCTGCGCGAAGAGCTTGCGAATTTCATCGAAGGCGCCGACATAGCTGGCCGGGTTCGAGCGCGCGGTCTTGCCGATCGGCGATTGATCGACAAAGACGGCATCGCTCAGCCAATCGGCACCGAGCAAGGCATCGTGCTCGCCGGGGGTTTCGGTGGGCTGGCCGAAGTGGCGGGCCAGCGCGGGGAACAGCACGTCCTGCATCAGCGTGCTCTTGCCCGAGCCCGACACACCGGTCACGCAGACCAGGTGGTGCAGCGGGAACTCAACGCTGACATTCTTCAGGTTATGGTCGCGCACGCCCTGCACGATCAGCTTCGGCGTGCTGTCGGTGACGAGCCGCTTGATGCCCATTCCCACCTGCTTGCGCGCGCCGAGGTAAGCGCCGGTCAGCGTATCGGCCTGTCGAATGGCTTCGGGCGTACCGTCGAACACGATGCTGCCACCGCGCTCACCCGGGCCCGGGCCCATGTCGATCAAACGATCGGCCGCGAGCATCACCGCCGGGTCATGCTCGACGACGACCAGTGTGTTGCCGGCGTCGCGCAGGCGGTGCATCGCCTCGACGATGCGGTTCATGTCGCGCGGGTGCAGGCCGATGCTCGGCTCATCGAGCACGAACATCGTGTTGACCAGCGAGGTGCCGAGCGCGGTCGTCAGGTTGATGCGCTGCACTTCTCCGCCCGAGAGCGTGCGGCTCTGGCGATCGAGCGTCAGGTAGCCGATGCCGACGTCACAGAGATAACGCAGCCGCGTGCGGATCTCACCGAGCAGCAGCTTCAGCGCGTCATCGAGCATCGTGCTGGGCAGCGTCAGGCCGCGCGGCGCGCTGCCGTCGGGCGCGCTGCCATCCAGGCCATCGAAGAAGCGGCGAATGCGCTCGATCGGCATCAGCATCAGGTCATGCACAGTGAGGCCGGGCAAGGCTTCCAGCTGAGCGCGTGACCAGGCCGCACCGTGCGGCAAAAAGCGCTTGGCGGGCGGCAGCACCGCATCGGCCGCGGCCTTGCTGCCCATGCGCCACAGCAGCGATTCGGTCTTCAGGCGTGCGCCCGCGCAAGTGGGGCACGGCGTGTAGCTGCGGTACTTCGACAAGAGCACGCGAATGTGCATCTTGTAGGCCTTCGACTCCAGGTATTCGAAGAAGCGCTTGACGCCATACCACTGCTTGTTCCAGTTGCCGTTCCAGTTCGGCGAACCGTTGATGACCCAATCGCGCTGCGCTTCGGTCAGGTGCGACCAGTCGGTGTCACGCGGAATGCCGGCATCGCCGGCGTACTTCATCAGGTCGGCCTGGATCTCTTTCCACGCCGGGGTCTGGATGGTCTTGATCGCGCCGGCGCGCAAGGTCTTGCGGTGGTCGGGGATCACGAGACCGTAGTCGACGCCGATCACGCGGCCGAAGCCGCGGCAGGTCTCGCAGGCGCCCATCGCCGAGTTGAACGAGAACAGCGCCGGCTGCGGCTCGTGGTAACGGATGTCGCTGTCCGGGCAATGCAGGCCGGTGGAATAACGCAGCAACTCGGGCTCTCCTTCCTCGGCCAGCACATAGACGTTGACGCGCCCGCTGCCGCGCTTCAGTGCCATCTCGATCGCCTCGACCACGCGCACCTTCTCCGTGCCATGCACGCGGAAGCGGTCAGCCACCACATCGAGAATCTTGTTGCCCCCTGCAGCCTCGCGCTCGGCCTGCACCTTGGTGAAGCCGCTTGCGGACAGCCATTGCTCGATCTCTTCGGCGCTGGTGTTGGCTGGCAGCTCGACCGGGAAGGTCACGACCACGCGCGGGCTGCTGCGAGCCGCCTGCTGCGCTTGCGCCGACACGGCTTCGCCTTGCGAAGGCACGCCCCCGAACGCAGCGGTGCGGGCCACCAGATCGGCATAGATCGTCTCCGGCGAATCGTGGCGCACCGGCTGCGCGGTCTCGCGGTCGAACAACTCCGAGGCCCGCGCGAAGAGCAGCTTCAGGTGATCGTTCAGCTCGGTCATTGTGCCGACCGTCGAACGCGAAGTGCGCACTGGGTTGGTCTGGTCGATCGCGATCGCGGGCGGCACGCCATCGACACGGTCGACCGCCGGCCGGTCCATGCGATCGAGAAACTGCCGCGCATAGGCGCTGAAGGTTTCGACATAGCGGCGCTGCCCTTCGGCATACAGCGTGTCGAACACCAGACTCGACTTGCCCGAGCCCGAGGGCCCGGTGACCACCGTCATCTCGCCGGTCCGGATGTCCAAATCGAGGTTTTTCAGGTTGTGCTGACGCGCGCCGCGAATGCGGATAAGGCCTGAGGTCATGGGGGAGAGGTCCGGGGGCAAGGAGGCGAACATTCTAAAAGTGGCCCCCTGTGCGCACCGGCCGCCGAAAACGCGGCCCTGGGGCAAGCCAGGTTTTGCCCATGGCGACGAACACGCGGCGCCTGAACATGATGCAGCCGCGCTGCGCCCCAACCGCTGGATGCGGATTGAAACCAGTCTGTGGCTGCGGCCGGCTGACGCGAAGCCTGAGCGCAGTCTGTCCCGCACTACACTCTCCGCCGCAAACGCGCTGGTGTAGCGGCGCCCCTGATGCGCGAAGGTTAGCCTCCGGCCTGCGGCGCGACCCGCCCGGCCCCGCGCCTGCTGCCATCTCTTCACCGCACGCCCTGCAGGGTGGAATCACAACGGCCCGCTACGGGCCAGGAGCCATGACGACATGAAACTGAACTGGATTCGCCTGGCCGCAGCGGCATGGCTGTGGTCGACCGCGTCGATGGGCCACGCCGCGCTGGTCTTCGCGATCAATGAAGGCGTGACTTACCGTGTCACTGACGAGGAGATCCGCCTCAAATATGTCGCGATCGCCGCCGACCTGACCAAGCTGCTGAAGCAGCCGGTGATGATCGAACCGATCAATGACTACCCGGCCCTGCGCAAGGGCCTGGCCGCGCAGACCTATGACCTCGCGCTGGTGCACCCGGCGCATGTGTCGATCAATGCGATCAAGCATTCGGGCTACAAGCTGCTGGCCGTGACGCGCGGTTATCAGCAGTACACCGCGAACTTCCTCGCGCGCGGCGACTCGCCGCTGACGACGCTGACCGATCTGAAGGGCCACACGCTGGGCGTTCCCGATGAAGACTCGATCACGTCATGGATGGTGCGCGCGACCCTGCGCGACGCAATGGGCCCGGGTGCGGCCACGACGCTGCCGGTGAAATACACCTACACCCGTTTCCAGGACGCGGTGCCCTTCTTCATCGAGAACGGGCTGACCTCCGCCGGCGCGACCGCCTCCGGCTCGATCATCAAATCGTGGCAGGCCAAGGGCGGCAAGGTGCTGGGCAAATCGCGATCGATACCGATCAAGCACGTGATCGCCAGCCCGCACCTGTCGGCGGAGCAACAGAGCAAGGTACATGACTATCTGCTGATGCTGGACAGCACCGAAGACGGCAAGAAGAAGCTCGAAACGATCAAGTATCAAGGCTTCGACAACTTCGACGAAGCCGAGATGCTGAAGATCGGGACGTGGCTCGGACTGTGAAAGCCGAGGGCACCGACGCTTGGGCGGCTATCGGTAGTTTCACCGCGACGGTGTGACAAAGTTCCTCTGTTATCGCATTCATAATGCATTTAACGACTCGTCTGAACGCCGTGCTGCATCGGCGATGACGCAGGGAGGGACGTCATGCCAACCACGCTCGAACACCTGCTGCGTACGGGTACCGACAGCGCCGCCGCGATCGCCGCTCCGGGGCGGCCCACGCTGCACTTTGCTGAACTGCGGGCCCTGATCGCCTGCACGCTGGCCACGATCAATGGGCTGAACGTCGGCCGCAATGACCGCGTGGCCATCGTGCTGAACAACGGGCCGGAAATGGCCGCTTGCTTCATCGCCTGCGCCAGCGGCATGGCCAGCGCGCCGCTGAATCCGGCCTATCGCGCCGAGGAGTTCGAGTTCTATCTGTCGGACCTGAACGCGAAGCTGTTGATCGTCGAGCAAGGCAGCACGTCTCCCGCCATCACCGTGGCCGAAAAGCTCGGCCTGCGCATCGTTGATCTCATCGTGCCCGAAGGTGCACCGGCCGGCAGTTTCACGCTGACCGTTCGCGAGAGCGGCGCCGCTGCCGACGTGACACAGAAAATGCAGGCTGGGTTCTCACAGGCCGATGACATCGGCATGGTGCTGCACACCTCGGGCACGACCTCGCGGCCGAAAATCGTGCCGCTGTCGGTCGGCAACCTCTGCGCCTCAGCCGCCAACATCGGCCAAACCTTGCAGTTCACCGAGCGGGATATCGGGCTGAACATCATGCCGCTGTTCCACATCCACGGCCTGATTGCCGGCGTGCTGGCGCCGCTGGCCGCTGGCTCGCAGGTGTTCTGCACGCCCGGCTTCAATGCGCTGAAGTTCTTCGGCTGGATGGATCAGGCGCGGCCCACCTGGTACACCGCCGTGCCGACGATGCATCAGGCGATCGTCGGCCGCGCCAAGGGCCAGGCCGAGGTCATTGAGCGCAACCCCTTGCGCTTCCTGCGCTCGTCGTCGTCGTCGATGCCGCCGCAGGTGATCCGCGAACTCGAAGCCATCTTCAAGGCCCCGTTGATCGAGGCCTACGGCATGACCGAGGCCACACACCAGATGGCTTCGAACCCGCTGCCGCCAAAGGCACGCAAGCCTGGCACCGTGGGCCTGCCGGCCGGGCCGGAGGTCGCGATCATGGGGGAAGACGGCGCGTTGCTCGAAGCGGGTGCCATCGGCGAGATCGTGATCCGCGGTGCCAACGTCACGGCCGGTTATGAGAACAACCCGAAGGCCAATGCCGAAGGCTTTTCGAACGGCTGGTTCCGCACCGGCGATCAAGGCATGAAAGACGCCGATGGCTACCTCAGCATCACCGGCCGCCTGAAGGAAATCATCAACCGCGGCGGCGAGAAAGTCAGCCCACGCGAGGTCGACGAAATCCTGATGGACCACCCCGCGATCGGCCAGGTGGTGTGCTTCGGCATGCCCCACCCAAAGCTCGGCGAAGAGGTGGCCGCCATCGTCGTTTTGAAGGAAGGCGCCACCACCACCGAGCGCGAGCTGCAAAGCTTCGTCGCGCAACGTGCGGCCGACTACAAGGTGCCGAAGAAGATTCTGTTCATGGACGAGATCCCGAAGGGCGCGACCGGCAAGCTGCAACGCATCGGCCTGGCGCAGAAGCTGGGGCTCTAGCCACGCGCGATCGCGCCCTGATCGCAAGCATCCGTTTTCAACCACCGGGGGTAGACAGCGTGACGACCGTTCGTATCCATCTGCGTTCCCTGACCATGGCAACCGCCTGCGCCGTTAGCTTGTGCTCGACAAGCGCGATGGCCTGGGAGCCCGCCAAGCCGATTGAGTTCGTGGTGCCGGCCGGTACCGGCGGTGGCGCCGATCAAATGGCGCGCTTCATTCAAGGTGTGGCGGCCAAGCACAAGCTGACCGCGCAGCCGATCATTGTCGTCAACAAGGCGGGCGGTGCCGGCGCGGAAGGCTTTCTCGACGTCAAGGGCGACAAGGGCAACGCCAACAAGATCGTCATCACGCTGTCGAACCTGTTCACGACGCCGCTGGCCACCGGAGTGCCCTTCAACTGGCGCGACCTGACGCCGGTGTCGATGCTCGCACTCGACCAGTTCGTGCTGTGGGTCAATGCCGAGTCGCCGTACAAGACCACGCAGGACTACCTTGCAGCGCTGAAGGCCCAGCCTGACAAGGCGATGAAGATGGGCGGTACCGGCTCGAAGCAGGAAGACCAGATCATCACGATGCTGCTCGAAAAAACCGTCGGCAAGAAGCTGACCTATGTGCCCTTCAAGGGCGGCGGCGACGTCGCCGTGCAGCTGGTCGGCAAGCACATCGACTCCAGCGTCAACAACCCGATCGAGGCCGAATCGCACTGGCGCGCCGGCAAGCTGCGCCCGCTGTGCGTGATGGACAAGGAGAAGCTGCCCTACCCGAACAAGCTGACTGACACGCTGTCATGGCACGACATCCCGACCTGCGCATCGTCCGGCCTGGCAGTGGACTACCTGATGCTGCGCGGCATCTTCATGCCGCCCGGCGTCAAACCGGATCAGGTGGCTTATTACATCGAGCTGTTCAAGAAGATCCGCGCGCTGCCGGAATGGAAAGAGTTCATGGAAAAAGGCGCGTTCAAGCAGCAGTTCTCGACCGGTACCGAATTCACCTACTGGCTGAGCAAGAACGAGCAACTGCACCGCGTGCTGATGAAAGATGCGGGCTTCCTCGCGAGTTGAGCGCATTCGCATGCAGCCGTGAGGCTTTGACACAGTCAGGGAGGTGCTGATGAGTGAGAGCGACCGGGGTAACGTCGACAAACCCAGCCTGAAACTGCGTGGGCCGGAAGTGGGCGTGGCCGCGCTGCTGGCGGCGATTGCGCTGCTGGTGATCGCCGACAGCCTGCGCGTAGGCATCGGCTGGGCCGATGATGGGCCGCGCTCGGGCTACTTCCCTTTCTACATTGGCCTCTTCCTGCTGGCGGCGAGCCTGGCGGTGATGATCCCTATCTTGCTGCAGTGGCGCGAAACGACCGCCGTGTTTGCCGAGCACGCTCAGCTGCGCACGGTGTTTGCGATGCTGTTGCCGATGGTCGTTTATGTCGGTGGCATCGCCGGACTCGGCATCTATGTGTCGTCATTCCTGCTGATCAGCTACTTCATGCGGCAGCACGGAACCTATCGGTGGCCCTCGACGCTCGCCGTCGCAGCCGGTGTGCCCGTGGCTTTCTTCCTGGTCTTTGAGCGCTGGTTCCTGGTGCCCTTGCCCAAGGGCCCGATCGAACAATGGCTGGGGCTGTGACATGAACATGCAGCGTGCGCCTTGGCCGTCGAACAACATGGCTTTCCATCAACGCGACAGGCGGACAGGCTTCATGCGGAGCACCGCCTGATGGAAGACTTCGGCAACCTGATGCAGGGCTTTGGTGTCGCGCTGACGCTTCCCAACCTGCTCTACATGCTGGTCGGCATCACGCTGGGCGTGCTCATCGGCGTGCTGCCCGGCCTGGGCGGCGCGAATGGCATTGCGATCCTGCTGCCGCTGACCTTCACGATGAACCCGACCTCGGCCATCATCATGTTGTCGTGCATCTATTGGGGCGCGCTGTTCGGTGGCGCGATCACCTCGATCCTGTTCAACATTCCCGGCGAGCCCTGGTCGGTCGCCACTACCTTCGATGGCTACCCGATGGCGCAAAAAGGCCAGGCCGCGCGGGCGCTGACGGCGGCCTTCACTTCGTCCTTCGTCGGCGCATTGTTCGCGGTCATCCTGATCACCTTTCTCGCACCGGTCTTGGCGCATTTCGCGTTGAAGTTCGGCCCGCCGGAGTTCTTCGCGGTTCAGTTGCTGACCTTCTGCAGCTTCATCGGCATAAGCAAGGAAGCGCCGGCCAAAGTGATCGCCTCGATGATGCTGGGCTTTGCGCTGGCCGCCGTCGGCATGGACACCGTCACCGGACAATTGCGCATGACCTACGGCATCACCGATCTGTTGAAGGGCTTCGATTTTCTGATCGCGGTGATTGGCCTGTTCGGCATCGGCGAGATCTTGCTGACGATGGAAGAAGGCCTGGCATTCAAAGGGCAGGCGGCGAAGATCAACCCGCGCATCGTGCTGCAGACCTGGCAAGAACTACCGCGCTACTGGATGACTTTTCTGCGCTCCACCGCCATCGGCTGCTGGATGGGCATCACGCCCGGAGGCGCCACGCCCGCGTCGTTCATGAGCTACGGTGTGGCGCGGCAGATGTCGAACGATCCGCATGCATTCGGCAAAGGCCAGATCGAAGGCGTGCTGGCACCTGAGACGGCCGCGCATGCGGCGGGCACCTCCGCACTGTTGCCGATGCTGACCTTGGGCATTCCGGGTTCGCCCACTGCGGCCGTGCTGCTAGGCGGCTTGCTGATCTGGGGCCTGCAACCCGGGCCGATGCTCTTCGTGGAGCAGAAAGATTTCGTCTGGGGGCTGATCGCATCGATGTACCTCGGCAACGTGGTCGGGCTGCTGGTGGTGCTGACCACGGTACCGTTCTGGGCTGCGATCCTGCGCATCCCGTTTGCAGTGATTGCGCCGGTGATCGTCGTCATCTGCGCGATCGGTGCCTACACCGTGCACAGCTCGATGTTCGATGTGGCGATGATGATGGTCTTCGGCGGGGCCGGTTATCTGTTCAAGAAGCTCAAGTACCCGCTGGCGCCGATGGTGCTGGCGCTGGTGCTCGGCGACATGGCCGAGGCGAGTTTCCGGCAATCGATGTTGCTGTCGCAAGGCAGCCTGTCGATCTTTTGGTCTAACCGGCTGGTTGGCAGCATTGCCGGCCTGGCCCTCATTTTGTTGTTGTGGCCCTTGCTGAGCAAAGGCCTGAGTCGATTGAAAAAGCCTGCACCACAAAGAGTTCACTCCGCATGAAAATCGCCATCGTCGGTGCGGGAGCCATCGGTGGCTACCTGGGCACACAACTGTCGCTGTCCGGCGAAGAAGTCACCTTCATCGCTCGCAACAAGAACCTGGAGGCCATTCAGGCCAACGGCTTTCGCCTGATCCTCGAAGATGGCAGCGAACGTCATGCGACGCACGTACGTGCGTCGCAGCACATGGCGAAAGCCGGCCCACAAGATGTGGTGTTATTGACACTGAAGGCCCATCAAGTCAAAGACGTCTTGCCAGAGATGCGCGCGCTGTTCGGACCTGACACAGTCATCGTGACGATGATCAATGGCGTACCTTGGTGGTACTTCCATCGTCTGCCCGGCAACTTCGAAGGGCATCGACTGCAAAGCGTTGACCCGGGCGGCGTGATCGCGGCTTTCATCGAGCCAGAAAGAGTGATCGGCAGCGTCGTCTACCCGGCTGCCGAACTGGTGTCACCGGGTGTCGTGCGGGTGATCGAAGGCAACCGATTCACGCTGGGCGAACCCGATGGCAGCCGCAGCCCGCGCATCGAAGCCCTGTCGCAGACGATGATGAAGGCAGGCTTCAAATCGCCGATATCGAAAGACATTCGCGCTGAGATCTGGGTCAAGCTCTGGGGCAACCTGAGCTTCAACCCGATCAGCGCGTTGACCCACGCGACGCTCGAAGACATCTGTCGCTTCCCCGCCTCTCGCGAATTGGCCGCACGCATGATGCGCGAGGCCCAGGCCGTGGCTGAAAAGCTCGGCGTCGAATTCAAGATTTCGCTGGACAAGCGGATTGCGGGCGCAGAAGCGGTCGGCGCGCACAAGACATCGATGCTGCAAGACGTTGAGCATGGGCGTGCACTTGAACTGCAGGCGTTGGTCGGCGCTGTCATCGAACTGGGCCAGATCACTCAGACAGTTATGCCGACGATTGAAGCCGTGCATGCCCTGTGCAGCTTGATGGCGGCCACCTTGCAAACCCAGCATGGGCAACTGAAAGTTCAGCCGATCGGGGCATGACCCAGTCGCAGGCTGCGACAGGACCAGGACTGCCATTGCAGCTTGCGCCTGCAGTGGCCGGAGCCGACCGAGTCAGCAGCAGGGGTGGCTTTGGCAAGCTGCGCAATTCCATGGGTTTTTATTCAGCCACAACTGACAATCATCTCCGCTTTGATAATTGGCCGGCGCAGTTGCTGATTAACAAATCGTCAGTTTCCCGGCCACATAGGCCAGAGCGGGCGCCCACCTGATAAAAAATGCATGTCATTTTTTATTCCTCCTGTCAATCGGCTGCGTTGCTCGTTGACTTCGAAACTTAAGCGGGCTTGCACACGCATTAGGGATAAATAGACAATTCTTCATAAACACAGTCTTTTTGCTTGGCTGTGCATCGGTAACGGGCGATGCCTTACCGCACTTAACCCGATGATGCAACATCGTTACACCAAGGATTCCTAATGAAAAAATTTCTGATGCTGTGTGCGCTGTCTGCGTTCGTCAGCAGTACATGGGCACAAATCAAGATTGGACAGACCGCCGGGCACACTGGTGCGGTCGCCACCAGCGTGATCGAAACAACGACTGGGGCCAAGCTTTATTTTGACTCGGTCAATGCCCACGGTGGCATCAGCGGCCAGTCGATCCAGTTGCTGTCGATGGACGACAAGTTCGATCCCAAGCTCGCGGCCGAGAATGCCAAGCAGTTGATCGACCAAGGCGTGGTCAGCCTGTTTCTGACCCGTGGCACCCCCCACACCCAGGCCATTCTTCCGCTGCTGAACGAATGGAAGGTGCCTCTTGTCGGCCCATCCACCGGTGCGATGGCATTGCACAACCCCGTCAACCCGTGGCTGTTCAATGTGCGGGCCACCTATCAGCGCGAAGCCGAACGTGCGGTCGCTCACCTGAGCCTCATCGGTATCGATCGGATTGCAGTCATTCAGGTTGATGACAGCTTTGGCGCAGACGCGGTGATCGGCGTGTTGAAGGGCATGAAGAACGTCAACAAGCTGCCCGTCGCACACGAAAAGTACGACCGGAGCAAGCCGAACTTCGCGCCGATCATTCCGAAGATCGTGGCTGCCGAGCCACAGGCTGTCATGTTCATCGGTTCGGGAAACGCGGTGGTCGACGGCATGAAAGCTTTCCGCGCCAGCGGTTCACGCGCCCAGATGGTGACCTTGTCCAACAACGCCTCGTCAGGTTTTATCAAGGATCTTGGAGATCTGGCACATGGCGTTGTGGTGAGTCAGGTGTTCCCGTATGAGCGCTCGATTGCGACACCGGTTGTCAAAGAAGCCATCGAAATCGCCAAGGCAGCCAACGTGGAACTGACCCCGACCATGCTCGAAGGATTCGTCTCGGCCAAGGTACTGGTTGAAGGATTGCGCCGTGCCGGACCACAGCCCACACGCGAAAAGCTTCGCCGTGCACTCGAAACCTTCAGCCGCTATGACCTCGGCGGGTTAGACATCACCTACACCTCTGCAGACCACACCGGTTTGGACTACGCCGACCTCTCCATCATCGGACCGGACGGAAAGTTCCGACGTTGATCCAAGATCGACAGGCGGCTCGTTAGTAATCACCCACCCGTCTTTCCCCGTTGACTCCTATTGCATTGAAGTGAGGTAATAGCGCACGCTGTCGCTTGGGTCACGAAAGTGACTCGGGCGCTTTGCGCACCGACTGATAATCAAATACCGGCCGTCTTGCCGTTCCTCGTTTTGCTGGAGATCCTATGTCCTTTCTCGCAAACGCCGCGCGTCGCGCTGCGCTGGGTGTTGTGGTGTTGGCAGCCTCCCTGCCTTCATGGGCACAAATCGTTATCGGGCAAACGGCAGCCTTCACAGGTCCGGTAGCGGCAGGCGTCCAAGAGACCACTGCGGGCGCAAAGCTTTACTTTGATTCGGTCAACGCAAACGGCGGCGTTTACGGCAAAAACATCGAGTTGGTTTCTCTCGACGATAAATTTGACCCAAAGCTCGCCGCAGAAAATGCGCGAAAGCTGATCGTTGAGCACAAAGCCATCGCACTGTTCCTCAGCCGGGGTACGCCGCACACGCAGGCGATGCTCCCGGTATTGAACGAGTTCAAAGTGCCATTGATCGGGCCATCCACCGGCGCGATGTCTCTTCACAAGCCAGTGCAGCCCTATGTCTTCAATGTCAGGGCAACATATCAGCGGGAAGCTGAACGTGCGATCAGGCATTTGAGCCTGATCGGCATGGACCGGATCGCGGTCTGGAACGTCGATGACACCTTTGGCTCCGATGCTGTCGTTGGCGCGGCTTTGGGCTTTGCGTCGGTGCAGAAACAGCCGGTGGTGCAAGAAAAGTTCGATCGCGAAAAGCCGGATTTCAGTGTCCTAGCTCCCGCGCTCGCCAAATCTGAAGCTCAAGCTGTCTTGTTCATCGGCACCGCTGCCGCGCTGGTCGAAGGGACCAAGGCGATCCGTGCTACCGGCTCACGCGCCCAAATCGTCACGCTGTCCAACAACGCCTCCGGCGGCTTCATCAAGCAGATGGCCGCCAACGCACACGGCGTGATCGTCACTCAGGTCTTCCCTTATGAGCGTTCGCTGTCGGCGCCGATCGTCAAAGAAGCTGTCGATCTCGCGAAGGTCAAAGGCCTAGAAGGTGTGTCGCCCGCAATGATGGAAGGCTTCGCTTCTGCCAAGGTGTTGGTGGCCGCGTTGCGAAAAGCAGGCCCAGGGCCGTCGCGAGATAAGCTGGTTTCAACCCTGAACAGCCTGCAAAAGCTTGACATCGGCGGGATGGAAATCAACTTCAGCCCGGATGACCACACCGGTCTGGTCTTTGCCGATCTCTCCATCATTGGCCCGGACGGCAAGTTCCGCCGCTGACAGCTCCCTCGGCTTCCAATGCAAAGTGGCCCTAGCGGCCACTTTTTGCTTTTCCAACACTTGGAATGACGGGCCGCCCATGGCGGCCCGATCCAGTTATTTGTTTTTGTACGGGAGCGAGATGTACAGCTGCCCCAGTTCCGTCAGCTGTCCTTTGGCTCCAAGCAGGCTGGTGAAATGTTGGTCGTTGTCCATGCGACCAATGAACCAAGCATAGCGAAACACGTCGTCACGCTCTTCGCAAGCCGCCACCATTTCCTCCATCTGAATTTTCTGCTTCGCCACCGAGTCAATTTGCATGGCGCCGTCGCCGTTGTGCCAGTTGGCGAACTCAGTGACCCAAATCGACTTGTTGTATTTCTTCAGCCGATCCAGCTGGGCTGTCAAACCATAGTCGTACCAATGGAAAGCCAAATAGTCGATCTGCGGGTCACGGTTGGCATGGTCTGCACGATAGGCAGCGTAAAACGCATCGAGCCACACGACGGGATCGGCGAAATTGGGCATGGTGCCCCAGGTGATCGCCGGCCCGACGATCTTCACCCCCGTACGCGCTGAGAGGGATTCGAAGGTGGGCCAGAGTTTTGCCGCAGCCTGCGGTGTCAGGTTGGCTTGATCGGTAAGGTTGGGCTCATTGAGCACAAGCAGGTATTTGATCTGCGTGTGGGTCTTCAAATAAGCCTCGATGTCATCCACCTTGCCACTGCCGTTCCACATCATCGGCAGATAGTCCATACCGTAGCGGACGCTGTAGTCAGATGAGATGGAGACGCTTGGTTTGGCGCCCCAGTTGTACCACCAGCTTAAACCTGGTGAGAGCGCGGTCAGATCCTCGTCTGCAGCGATGTCATAGGCGATGCCTCGCTTGAAGCTCTTCGACGCAGGAGCAGGAGCAGGAGCAGGAGCAGGAGCAGGAGTCGGTGCGGGTGCGGGTGCTGACGGATTAACCGGCGATGTTCCCGACGTCTGCTCTTCATTGGAAGAGCCTCCACCGCACGCCACCAGGGACGTTGCGGCAGCACATGCCAACACGAAATTCTTCACTTGATCACTCCACGTTCGCCGAAGGATTGAACGGCAGGCATCTGCCGTCAAGACTGAGGGAATTATGGGTGGAACCGATTCCAGGCCTTGGTCACTTCACAGTGCAGCGCAATGAAAGCGTGTCTTATGACAATCTTCCCCGTCAAACGTGCAGGCGCGTCGCTTCAGTTTTCAAGTGGTCAAGCCGAGCTCTCTGAGCACCCGCTCAAATGGCGAATGACAGCTCCATCGGATGAGCCCGCTGCATGCGACGTGCACGCTCCAAACGGTGAATCATCAATTCGACCAAGGTCTTGGCTTGCGGGAAGGGTCCGAAGCCCGCATCGGTATTGATGTGCCCGACTTCGCCCAGATTGATGAATTGCGAGCCCCAGAGATGTGCCCACTCGCGGGCACTCTCGATGTGCATCCACGGGTCGGTTTCACTGCCAATCAACACTGAGGGAATCGGCAAACGAGACTGCGACAGGGCTGGCGCCGCCGCGAATTTTTCCGGGTCCGCCGGAGCGACCATCAGTGCCGACTGAACGCCCTTTCCGCCCGAAGCGAGAAACCGCACGAGCGCGAGGCAACCGAAGCTGTGAGCCACGGCAACCCAACGCGAGCCGGGGTGCCGCGAAAGCGTCGTTTCGATGCGCTCCGCCCACCGTTCGAGGTCAGCTTTGCCCCAATCCTCTTGCTCCACGCGCACGGCCTGCCGAAAGTGTGCTTCGAGCCAAGTCTGCCAATGGGTTGGCCCGCTGTCATGCAGACCGGGCACCACAAGCACGCGAACTGGATCACCTCGAAAAGCCATCTCGTCGATCTCCCGTGAAGAAGAAGCGCGGAGCCGTTGCTTCACAGCGTAGCGATCGACACCTCGGTCGATTTGACCAATGCGACGACATCGCGGCCTGGTACGAGACCGAGTTCCTTCACCGAACGGGTGGTGATGACCGAGGTGACGATCAACCCAGACGGAGTTTCAACGTCGATCTCGGAGACGACCGGTCCCTCGATGACTTCTTTGACCTTGCCGCGAAATTGGTTGCGGACATTGATGGCGGTGATGCTCATGACTTTTCCTTTAGTGAACAGTGGAGAGACAGATGGATGACTTGGATGACGGGCAATGGCGCTTGTGTGTTGCGCCATCAAACGGACCAGCGGACATTGCCGGAGGGCCACGGCGCTTGAACTTCGCTCGTGTGTGCTCGTGCGCGCGCCAACAGGGCATCGCGTTCGCGCACGGCATCTTGGCGACGCAGAAAATCTTCAGCCCGATCCATGACGGCCTGCAGGCTTCGACCCAGGCGTTCCTGCACGCCGGTATCTGGCTGATAGCCATCGGTGGGGTGCTTTGGGATTTGGGAGTCGGTAGCAAAAACCGGGTCGAGGATGTCGCGCGCGCCAAGGGCAGACAACACCGGCTTCAATGCGTAATCGAGTGCCAGCAGATGGGCGATGCTGCCGCCCGTGGCCAGCGGCAGGATGGTCTTGTCGCGCAAGCCATCTTGCGGAAGCAGATCAAGAAATGCCTTGAGCAACCCGCTGTAGGCAGCTTTATAAATGGGCGTCGACACCAATATCATCTGGGCTTGGGCGACTTCGCCAAGTGCCTGTTGAATCAACGGGTGATCAAACTCCGCATGCAAGATCGCAGTGGCCGGCAGCTCACGGATCGACACGGTGTGCAGGTTCGTGGCGACACTTTGCAACTGGGTTTGTGCCAATTGCAGAAGGCTGCCTGAACGTGACACGGCCGACGGGCTGCCGAGAATTCCAACGATCTTCATGGGGCTGGCCGGCGTGGAGAAAATCACACCGGCAACTTGGAAACGATGGGTGGACGATACGAAGCCGCCATCATTTGCGGAACGAACAAGAACGGGTTTCGATAGCGGAAATTCGAATAGCCGCTCGAAGTAAACCCGCGACGACAGGCCGTGCAAATGAGCGTGCACAAGCGGCATCCAATGCGCCCAAATCGCGCCGAGGTACAAGGAAATCAGCCTGCAACGCCGCCCAAAAACACCTGTCAATCAGGTGCGGGGCGAACGTGCAGAAGCGTGATTCAGCCGATCAAAGCGACATCAATCAACGATGGGCTGGAGCGGAAACAACGACAGACGACTAACGAGAACGTTAGCGAACAGCGTACAGCTGAAACGTGTGCGCACGGCGCGAACGATCCAGATTGCGCATGCGGTATTCCAGTTCATAAATGTCAGCACAACCCGTCAGATAGGCATCTTCGGAGTCACGTGGAGCAAGCGCAAACAGTCTTTTCAACAGGGAGGACAAGATCTTCATGATGTTTCACAGGGTCGGTCTGCGCCTGCAGACCTGTTTTCCTAGGGTTAACCCGTAATATAGTATAAACCCTTAGACATCGAACACCCGGAAAGAAAAGCCGTACAGATCGCTAGCTTTCTGCGGGCAGTCGTTTTGCAGGAAGCCCGCTGCGCACAAAGCCCTGTACCTGCACAGCCATGTCCTTCCCGCAAAATGGACTCTTTGGTCGCCACCGCAGCGGCCGTCTGTCTGACGAGGCAACGGGCACATGCAAAGAAGTCGGGTCGAACATTGGTTTCGCAAGCGATATGCCTTTCCGCTCGTGCTTGCCGGGGCGGTGATGTTGCTCGTCGTCAGTGAATGGACGCACCGCCATACAGCCCACATCGTGCGCAGCGCGAGCCGCCTGACCGATGCGCGCATCGCCATCTCGCGCATCCTGCAACTCGTCACCGATGCCGAATCGGCAGAGCGCTCGTTTTTGCTGACGGGCAGCCCGGACGATCTCACGGCCTACAACGCGGCCAAGACCGAACTGTCATCGCTCACCGGCACGGTCTTCCAATACACACAAGACACGGCGACTGACGCCCGAGACGCCGCCCGTCAGCTTGCTCAGGCCGTTGCGCAACGGCTCGGCGAGTTCGACGCCGCCATCGCAGCGCCTCGTGCGCAAGCCACCGAGGCTCATCCAACAACGGTGGCGGGCCGCGAAAACATGGCCGCGCTGAGGCGCAATCTGGAATCACAACTCACTCACGCAGCGGTGTCACAACAGCAAGTTCGCACATCGATTTATGACGCCTTGCTGTTGAACCGGATCAGCGTGGCGACGCTGACCTTGCTCAGTGTCTTGGCGCTTTATCTCTTTTTGCGCCAGTTGCGCCGGCAAGACCATGAGCGCAGCGCCCAGCAGGCCGCATTGCACAGCGAACATGGGCGCCTGGAGCAGGAAGTTCTCTCGCGCACCGCCGAGTTGCGCGAATTGGCCAGCCACCTGCAGACCGCACGGGAAGACGAACGCGCCCACCTCGCCCGCGAGCTTCATGACGAACTGGGCGCGCTGTTGACCGCCTCCAAGCTCGATGTCGCACGCCTTCGCTCAAAGATGGTGAACCAGCCGGAGTTGCTGGAGCGCACCGAGTTGTTGAATCAGCGGCTCAACGAAGGCATCGCGCTAAAGCGCCGGATCATCGAAGACCTTCGTCCTTCCTCACTCAGCAACCTGGGGCTGATCTCGGCGCTCGAAACCTTGTGCAGGGAAGCTAGCGAACGCATGAGCGTACCGGTGCGCATCCATCTGGCCGAGGTGCGTTTGTCGTCGGATGCTGAACTCGCAGTATTCCGCTTCGTTCAAGAGGCGCTGACCAACATCGCCAAGTACGCGCGTGCCCGCGGAGTCGATGTCAGCCTGGCCAGCGAAGGCGGCCAAGCCGTGGCCCAAGTGCGTGACGATGGCGTCGGCTTCGATGACAAGGCCCGGCGCGCCGGTCACCACGGGCTGGCAGGCATGCGGTTTCGTGTCGAATCACTGGGCGGGTCGATGTCGGTGATATCGCGCCCCGGCCACGGTACCCAGTTGCGAGCCGAACTGCCGCAACGAAGCGAAAGCGCGCCGGTTGCAGCAGGCATCGCTTGAGCCATCAGCGGGCCGACAAGCGCCGCATGATCACCCCACGGTCGGCTCGATCGTCGACCTACAAACGTTGGCCGATCCTCAGGCCAAACAAAGATCTTTGCGATGATGGGCGCCATGTCGCCCTCTCCTGATTCGCCGGACCTTCTGGTGGTGTGCCTGTGCGCGCAGTGGTGCGGCAGTTGCCGTGAATACCGCGACACCTTCCGGCAAGTTGCGGCCAGCTTTTCAGACGCCCGCTTTCTTTGGATTGACATCGAAGACCAGGCCGATTTGGTCGATCCCATTGAAGTTGATAACTTTCCAACCCTGCTGATCGCCGCAGGTGGCGTGCCCCGATTTTTCGGCGCCTTGACGCCGCACAAGGAAACGTTGGTTCGCCTCTTAAAGGCGCAAACCGAGACTTCCGCCCAGCGCCTGCCGGACCCCGACGTTGCCGCGCTGGTCTTGCGACTGCATCAGTTGCCAGGTTAGATACTGAGATCGGTGGCGACGCACGGCGCCCACCTCGGCCAGGCGACTGTGTCAGGCCTGCGCGATCCGCCTTTGTCCTACAAGAAATTGCGGGCCGCGGGTCGCTGGCTGACCGGCGCCGCCGAATAACATTCAGCCTCAGGTTTGCGTTCGCGTCGGCCCGAGACGATTGCCCCCATCATGAATAACACATCCTCCCCTTTGGCTACACCTGAAAAGGCCCCTGTGCTGCTGGTCGGACGACCGCCGCCCGGAGCGCCCGAGGTGGAAGAATTTTTGACACGCCAAGGCTTCACCGTGTGGCAAGCCGACACCCTCGAGCAGGCGGATGCCATCTTGAGCAATCACGAGGTGGCCGTAGCCGTGCTGCCGCTTCACGCGGCGCCTACCGGACATGCGGAGCCCGACGGCACCGACATCGCACGCCACCTGCGTAACACCCGCCCCTGCCAACCGCTGGCCCTGTTGTTCCTCGCCGCAAGCGAAGCCGACGTCCAACGCATCCTCAGCAACCCGATCGACGGCATCGTCGATGTGATGCCCGCGCCTTGGGATCTGCGGCTGCTGCAACACAAACTGGAGATGTTCATTCATCTGAACGGCGAGCGTGCCCATTGCCATGCCCAACGGGACGAATTCCTTCGGGCGCGCAAGCTCAACGCGATGATGGTGGCGGTGCTCACCCATGACTTGCGCACGCCGATGACCGCGGTCGAGTTGAGCGCCGAGATCGTGCACAAGCGGGCCGAGAACGAAAGCGTGCGCAAGGCGGTGACCCGCATTCGCTCCAGCATCGCGCGCATGGTCGGCACCATCCATCACCTGATCAGTGTGTCGAACGTCGGCTCCGACCTTGTTCCCACGCGGCCTGAAGCGGGCGATTTGAACGACATCGCCACCGAAGCCATCGCCGAGTTCCTGGCTGCCAAGCCCGACGCTCGCGTTGCATTGCAGTCGATGGGCGACACCCGCGCGCTGATCGACGTACAGCGCATCGCCCAGGTCTTTTCCAACCTGATCGGGCTGGCCGTCGAACATGGTGGCATCGCTTCACCAGTGAGTGTGAAGGTGGACGGTGCGCATCGCGCTTACGTGCGCATCAGCGTCAGCACCGACGCCACTTTCCCGGAATCGGTCAGCGCCAGCTTGTTCAGTTCGGCCTCACCGCCGGGCGCGTATGTGGGCGGCCCGCCGGGTGTGGGCCTGGGCCTGTCGATCGTCGAACAGCTGGTGCGTGCGCACGGCGGGACCGTGGTCGGAACTTCTGATACCAACCACGGTACCGTGTTCGATGTGATGCTGCCTCGCGCCGAAACAATGCCATCGGCCGATGGCTGCGCGCCAGGGGAACTGCAATGAGTGAAGCTCCCATCTCACGGCAGTGCAGCACTGGCATTTCAGGCCTGGATGAAGTCTTGCACGGCGGCCTCAACCGGGATCGGCTGTACTTGATCGAAGGCAGCCCCGGCACCGGCAAGACCACGGTGGCGATGCAGTTCCTGATCGACGGCGCCAATCTCGGCGAGAAATGTCTCTACATCACTCTGTCAGAAACCGTTGAGGAGCTGCGTGACACGGCTCGCTCGCATGGCTGGAAAATCCCGGGCAATCTTGAGATCGTCGAAATGCTCCCGCCGGAGAACCTGCTGAGCGAGGAGCAACAGCAAAGCCTGCTGTATTCATCGGATCTCGAACTGGGCGAGACGACCAAGCGCATTTTTGAAGCTGTGGAACGTGTGCAACCGATGCGGCTGGTGCTCGACAGCCTGTCGGAAATTCGGCTGCTGGCCCAGCACTCGCTGCGCTACCGTCGCCAAGTGCTGTCGTTGAAGCATTACTTCGCGCAGCACAAGACGACGGTGCTGCTGCTCGATGACCTGACTGCCGATCAGAATGACAAGACAGTCCACAGCGTCGCGCACGGTGTGTTGATGCTCGAAGAGCTGGCGCCGCTTTATGGCGCCGAGCGCCGACGCTTGAAGGTCATCAAGTACCGCGCCAGCACCTACCGCGGTGGCTTTCATGATTTCAAGATCTCGGGCGGTGGCATCAATGTCTACCCCCGCTTGCGCTCGATGGAGCACCGCAACCCGATCGACCGCGATGCAGTGAAAAGCGGTGTTCATGAACTTGATGAACTGCTGGGTGGCGGCCTGGATCGTGGTACCAGCACGCTGTTGATTGGGCCGACCGGCACCGGCAAGTCGCTGCTCGCGATGATCTATGCCGAAGCAGCGGTGAAGCGCGGCGAATCGGCCGCGATGTTCTCCTTCGATGAAGAACTGGGGCTGATGTTCGATCGCTTCAAGGGCCTGGGTTTCGACCTTGCGGCCATGCAGGCAACGGGCCGCTTCTTCATTGAACAATTGGATGCTGCCGAGTTGTCGCCTGGCGAATTCACACACCGCGTGCGCGCCCAGGTCGATCAGAAAAACAAGCGAACCGTGGTGATCGACAGCCTGAACGGCTATCAATCGTCGATGCCGGAAGAGCAGTTTCTGATCCTGCACATGCACGAGTTGCTGCAATACCTGAATCGCCAGGGCGCTACGACCTTCCTAACGGTGGCACAGCATGGCCTGGTGGGCGACATGAAATCGCCGGTGGACGTCACCTATCTCGCCGACAGTGTTTTGCTGCTGCGTTACTTCGAAGCGCTCGGCACGGTGCGGCGGGCGATCTCGGTCATCAAGAAACGCTCGGGCGCGCATGAGAAGACGATTCGCGAATACCAGATCACCCAGCAAGGCTTGGTGATCGGAGAGCCGCTGTATGAGTTTCAGGGCGTGCTCCGCGGTGTGCCCAGCTTCTCCGGTTCAAACGATGCGTTGATGCGCAACGAGACGGACTGATGCCCGCGCGCCGGCTGTCAGAGCGCGTGCTGCTGCTGATCCCCGGCGGCCGGGATGCCCAGGTGGCGAGCAACGTGCTGCTTTCCGCCGAGATGCAACCGCGCGTCTGCCATTCGATCTCTGAGTGCGCCGCGCTGCTGCCGGGCGGCGCTGGCATGGTGATGGTGTCGGATGAAGTGTTGCAGGGTGCCGATCTGCGCGGGCTCGCGCAATGGGTGAAAGAGCAGGCGGCGTGGTCCGACCTGCCCTTCATCGTGCTGACGCGGCAGGGCGGCAATGCCGAGCGCACGCCTGCCGCCGAGCGCCTGGTGAAGATGCTGGGCAACGTCACCTTCGTCGAGCGGCCTTTCCATGCCACCACGATGATCAGCGTCGCCAAAACCGCGCTGCGTGCCCGCCGCCGTCAATACGAAACCCGTGAACATCTGGTGCAGGTGCGCGAAGGCGAAGACCGCCTGCGCATGGCCTTGGAAGCGGGACATCTCGGCTCCTGGGAAGTGCTGCTGCCGGATCAGGCGATGTCAGCCTCGGAGCGCTGCAAGGCCATCTTCGGACGTGAAGCGGACCAGCCCCTGTCTTATCAAGATGTCATCGACGCCGTCCATCCCGAAGACCGGTCCGCGATGCAGGCCGCCGTGCAGCACGCACTGGATGATGGCTCGGCCTACGACATCGAATACCGCTGCTGCTGGCCGGACCGTTCAC
This sequence comes from uncultured Rhizobacter sp., assembly GCA_964242145.1. Lineage (GTDB taxonomy): Bacteria > Pseudomonadota > Gammaproteobacteria > Burkholderiales > Burkholderiaceae_C > Rhizobacter. The sequence goes on along the minus strand of CAXTCD010000003.1, from coordinate 23,485 downwards.
TGCACTGGGTCGGCATGAAAGGCCGCGTGCGCCATGGCGTGAGCGGTGCGCTCGAAAGCGTGGTCGGCGTCGTGATCGATATCACCGAACGCCGCAGGGCCGAAGAAGATCGGGAGCGGCTGCTGCGAGAGCTGTCAAACGAACGCGCGGTGCTCGAGCACCGCGTGGCCGAGCGCACGCTGGATCTGTATGCAGCCAACGAGCGCCTGGTTCAGGAGATGAGCGAACGCGAGCAGGCGCAGGAGCAATTGCGGCAGTCGCAGAAGATTGAAACCATCGGTCAACTCGTCGGCGGCGTAGCCCATGACTTCAACAACCTGCTGATGGCCATCATCGGCAACCTGGAAGTTCTGTCGCATCGCCTGGCTCCGGAGCCGACCACCCGCCGCCTCGCCGACAGCGCGATGCAAGCTGCGCAGCGCGGTGCTTCGCTGACGCAACGGCTGTTGGCGTTCGCGCGCCGCCAGGATTTGCGGCCTCGCTCGACCGATGTGCTGGCGCTGCTGCGAGAGATGTTCGGCTTGATCGAGCGCTCGGTCGGCCCGCTGGTGCGGGTTCAACTGATCGCGCCACCGACCTTGCCCGCCGTGCGCATCGACCCGAACCAGTTGGAGATGGCGCTGCTCAACCTGACCGTGAATGCACGAGACGCGATGCCGGAAGGCGGAACGCTCGACATCGCGCTGCAGCTGCAAGGGCTGCGGGCCTGTGAGGATGCCGATCTTGTCGAAGGCAGCTACGTGCTGCTGACGGTCAAAGACTCCGGCGCCGGGATGGACGCGCAGACGTTGCGCCGCGCGATCGAGCCGTTCTTCTCGACCAAGGGCGTGGGCCAGGGCACCGGTCTGGGCCTGTCGATGGTGCATGGCCTGGCCAAGCAATCTGGCGGCGTATTCCGGCTGAAGAGCCAAGTCGGCGCTGGCACGCTGGCCGAGTTGTGGCTGCCGGTGTCGAACGAAGCGGTGGAAGAAACCGTGCCGGCGCCATCGGCCGTCACGCCCAAGCGCAGCGTCACGATCCTGCTGGTCGATGACGACGATCTGGTGGCCGCGAGCACGGCCGCCATTCTGGAAGACCTGGGGCACGATGTGATCGAAGTCAACTCCGGACGGGAAGCACTGGCCGCCCTGGAAGGCGGCCTGCAGCCCGATCTGATGATCACCGACCATGCGATGCCGCACATGACGGGCATCGAGCTGATCGGCAAGGTCAGGCAAAGCCATCCGAAGCTGCCGGTGCTGCTGGCCACCGGCTATGCCGACATACCGCTTGGCTCAGCCACTCAATTGCCACGCCTGACCAAGCCCTACACCCAGGAGCAGATCTGCTTCGAGGTCAATCGCCTGCTCGACCTGGGCTGAGTCCATCAGCGGTTGATCATCGGTTCGACATCGAACCACCGAGACCCTGGCGGCTGGCGATGTGGCCGCCCAGCAGTGCAGCAGGAATCGTTGTCACGATGCCGATTGCAGTGAACCACCATGGCGCTTCACCGCCGGTGGCCAAGCCGATCACCAGGCCCAGCAATCCGAGCGCAGCCGCGTTGAAGTACGGGTAGCGGCGGGCCAGACGCGCGGCGAAATAGCCGCCCAACACGCTGGTGAACGTGCCGTAGAGCAGCGACGCCAGGATGAACTCCTCGCTCTGCCCGATCTGTTGCAAGGCCGTTCGCACCTGCTCCTGGCTAAGGCTATCGTCGAGCTGTGAGCCACCCAGCAAAAACACCAGCACGAAGCCGCCAACGACATCGAGCGTCAGCATCACGAAGGTAGAGATCGCAACGGCCCGGGGGCTGACTCTTTGCATGGGGGTTCAGATTCGATTCGAAGTAGCAGGCCGCTGCAGATGGGAGGGCCGGTGATTATCTGTGGAGATTGCGGGTGCCGCAGCCATGCGAGGTTCACCTTGCAACACGGCAACGCAGCGGCAATCGGACCGTGCCGCACGGGTTCGGCTTGAGTTCAGTGCGCCTCAGGCCGTCTCGGCTTCGGTGGCCGGGTCCAGCGGGTCGGTGGGATCAGAGCGTTCATCCAGCACCATCACGCGGTTGCGCCCGGTTCGCTTGGCATGCAGCAAGCGATCGTCAGCCACCTTCAGCAGCAATTCAAACGATTGAATCTGGTTCGAGTCGGCCACACCTGCGGAGAAGCTGTTATCGCTCAAGCGACCTGACTCGAAAATGAACAGCTGCGAACGCCAAAGCTTCAGCAGGGCAGTGACCTTGCGGCGCGCGGACAGCGCATCGGTGCGCGGCATCAGCAGGCAGAACTCCTCGCCTCCGAAACGAAATGCCACATCGCTCTTGCGACCATGCTGCAACAGCAATGCGCCGAAGGCAGCCAAGAGCTGATCACCAGCCACATGCCCATGCCAATCATTCACCGCCTTGAAATGGTCCAGATCGATGATCACGACCGCCAGCGGATGGCGGTCGCGCTGCGCTTGCGCCAGCATTTGCGGCAACACATGATTCAGGTGACGGCGATTGAAGAGCCCGGTCAGAAAATCGCGTGTTGCCTGCTTCTCGAGCTCGGCCTGCAGCGCCTGCACTTCACTGACCTTTTGCGAAAGCTGCCGATTGATCGCTTCGAGCTCGGCGCGCGCACGCTCGGTGTCACGCCGGCGTGCATCGACAGCCTCGAGGTTCTGACGCAAGCGCAACAACTCCGTCTGCAACGACGCCGCCTGGTATCGCGCACTTGACGCGAGGCGCGCCCGCTCCACATGCAGCTTCTGCCAATTGCGCAAGGCACCCAGCGCCTTGTTGCCATCGCCCATACGCTCATAAACATCCGTCATGGCCTGGAAGAAGAGGCATCGCACTCGCAAACTCAAGCCTTCGGTTGCCACTGAGCTGGCCACCGCCAAAGCGTTGTCCAGCGTGTCGGCAGCTTCAGTCAGCCGGCCCTGATTCATCAACAACTCGGCCTGTGCCACGATCAACATCAATTGCTCATCAGGCACTTCGACGTCGACCGGATTCTCAGACGCCCGCGTGACCAACTCAAGGCCCAGCTCTGCTTCGCCTGCGCGCAGCAAGGCAATCGCCATCGTCTCGAAATGGGCGTTGGTGATGCCTCGGCCTCCTTGATTGGCCGGCAGCTTGAGCAGCTGATGCACATCGGCCACGGCGTCTTGCGGACGCTCAAGGTTGGTCAGGCAAATGACGCGATTGATCAGCAGCACACTCAATAGACGCGCGTTGTTGATCTTGGCGATCTGCTCGATGCCATCCTGCACATAACTCAATGCCTGGTGATAGTCACCCAACTGGATCAGCTCATGTGCGAGATTGCATGACAGCACCACCTCGAAGCCATTGCCTCGCGCGGGTCGTACTTCCTGCAATGCCTGATAGAAGTAGGCAAAAGCCTGTTCCGATTGGCCCATCGACGAATAGCAGCCGGCGATCACGTTGAGCAGCATGCCCAACTCGTCTCGCTTGAGCTGTTGCAGGCCCTCGGCACGCAGCGGCAGCACGAGTTCCAGGGACTCACGGAACTTGCCTTCGCGCCAGAGGCTGCGAGCGATGCCCACCTTGGCCAACAGATAACCTGGCCGGTCCTGCGTGAGATCAAAACAGCGTTCAGCCAGTGCAAGCTCCTGGGTCGCTTCCAGCGGCGTTGCATACCAGATGAGATGCATGCCCCGAACCAGCCGGGCCCAACCTTCGGCAGCGAGATCGGCATTGGCCAGCGCACGCGTCAACGACTGGTCAGCAAGTGCAATGCATTGGTGCGAATCTCGATAGAGCAAACGCCATGACTGCCGGGCCAGGCGCAACGCTGCGGAGATCGATGGGCGAGACGACGGGGAAGGCATCGGCCGATTGTCTTTGTTTTCTCTGGCGCGCTCTGCTGCAAAGTGAAAAGCGGCGGCCCGACCAGTTGAATCATGCCCAGCAAGGCGCACCGGTCACCTTCAACATCACCGGCAAACACCATGAGATGCGTTGACCGTGACCATCGAGCCGCTCTATAGCGTTTGCAGCCTTGAGGTTTTGCATCACGCGCAGACCTTGCGCATCCTCCACATGGATGAAGCGCTTCAGAGACATTGCGCTGCTAAACCATTCATTGAATGGGCATCGAATCTTTGCGCCGTTGGGCTTGCAGCCTCAGGCAACACGGATGCGGTCCAACCCCGGATCTCCGACTGGAAATCGTAATTTCAGACTTTCGAAGGTCTGCTTCATCAGGGTGGCGATCATCAAATTGCGGTGCGTCTTGGAGTCTGCAGGTACGACGGTCCAGGGTGCCCACGGCGTGCCTGTCGCTGAGATTGCGTCCGCGTAAGCCTTTTGATATTTGCCCCAATGTTTGCGTGTTTCGAGGTCTCCCAAGCTGAATTTCCAATGCTTGGTTGGGTCATCAAGTCGCTCTTGGAGCCGTCGCCTTTGTTCATCTTTGGAGATGTGAAGCATGAACTTGCAAATCACCGTACCGGTCTCGGTGAGCATGCGCTCGAAGTCATTGATGTGTGCATAACGCTGCTGAATCTGTGTCGCCGACAGAGCACCACTCACCACCGGAACCAGCACGTCCTCATAGTGGCTTCGATTTAAAATCATCACCTCGCCAAGACTCGGCATCTGGCGATGAATGCGCCAGAGGTAGTCGTGCTCGGCTTCGACCTCTGTCGGCGCTTTCCAGGCTGCGGTATGGACGCCCAACGCGCTCATTCGTCCGAATACCCCACGCAACGTGCCATCTTTACCACTGGTGTCGGTACCTTGCAACACCACCAGCAGCTTGAAACGACGATCCGCATAGAACTTATTTTGTAACTCGTCGAGTTCTACGGCCAAAGTATCAACCTGTGCTTTGTCAGCGGCTTGATCGCCGGAGGAGTAAGGTTTTCCCGAAGGGTCGATCCTCATTAAATCAAAGCGGGCCGGCTTTTTTCCGGCTTTCGCGTGGCGCAATACCTGCACGTCTTTGCTGTCTTTTGCCATCATGACTCCACCGTATGAAATTGACGTATAGGTCAGATGCGAGTGTATTCCGTCACGTTTTCTCCCTTGGATGAGGGAAATAGCTGATCTCGCGGAACATGATGAAAAAACGGGTTTGACGGCACAATCGGCGCCAACATTTCATTTCGGAACACACGGAGCAATCCAAGTGGCTATGACAACCATCCCTGTGAAGACACCCGAAGCGGTGGCTGAATTGAGCAGCCGCCAGCGCAAGCTCAGCCAGCGTCATCGCACCGTGCTGTTGCTTGTCGACGGGCGCCGTCACGAAGATGAGATCCGTCAGTTGGCTGTCCAGGCTGGTTCGCCCGAAAGTTGCTTCGATGAATTGCTGCACCTGGGCATGATCTCGCTGCCCGCGAGTACCGCCCGTGTCATCGAACAAGAGCCAGAAATAGCACCGGTTCGCATCGAATTGCCATTGGCTTCGCCCGACTCTGTGTTGAGCGTGTTGCCCGCGTCACTGACCTTGCAACCTGAGTCACATCTGCCCGACTCCATCCTCAATGAGATGACCGCGGCAGACTTGGCCATGGATCTGATTCCCTTCGAGGTACAAGACACCGCGCTGGAAGAGGCGCGAGCCATTCTGCTTCGCGCTGTGCGCGCCGAAGCCCCGGTTGCTGGCTCGCTGACGATGATGCGCCTGCGCCGTGCTCGCTCACGGGAAGACATCGAGAGCCTCCTGGAAGAAGTGGAGTCCCGGATTTTCAAGCCATTCAAGGGCTTGTGGGCATCACAGACAATGGCACGTGTTCGCGAACTGCTTGCCACCCATCCGCCCATGTCGATTCCGTCAGCCTGATTTTCCCGATGAGTTTTCTCGCCGTTGACATCGGCAATACTCGCCTGAAGTGGGCTGTGTACGCAGCACCACAACCTCAGTCGGGCCTGCTTGCCCATGGCGCAGCCTTTCTAGAAACCATCGACCAACTGGCCGAGAACGACTGGAAAACAATTCCGGCACCCAGCAGCATGTTGGGCTGCGTTGTCGCAGGTGAAGGCATTCGCCGCCGCGTCGAGGAACAATTGGAGCTGTGGGATATCGATCCGCGCTGGGTCGTCTCATCGGCGCATGCTGCTGGGGTCACCAACGGCTACGATCATCCCAATCGCCTGGGCAGCGATCGCTGGGTGGCACTGATCGGTGCGTGGCACCGCGTGTCTCAGCGAGGCAAGCCACGCCCCGTGCTGGTGGTCATGGTCGGCACGGCAGTCACGGTCGACGCATTGGATGCCACTGGGCGATTTCTGGGTGGAATGATCTTGCCTGGTTTTGGCGTGATGCAACGTGCCTTGGAAATGAGCACGGCGGGGCTCAAGGTGCCGACCGGTGAAGTGGTCGATTTCCCTGCCAACACGAGCGATGGGCTGATGACCGGTGGCGCCAATGCCATGGTCGGCGCGATCGAACGTATGTATCGCAAATTGCGCGAGCACACAGGCGAAGAGCCTGCACTGCTGATGTCAGGTGGTGCGGCGCCAAAGCTTTCGCCCATCACCGACTTGAAGTTCGAGACCGTTGACCGTCTGATTTTCGACGGCCTGCTGGCTTTGCAATCACATCGCTTAGCGCTTTGATCGGACTGGCGGCTCGTTGCAACCCTCCCCTCGCAAGCGTTGCAATGGCTCAAAGAATGTAGCGCGACAGATCTTCGTTGCGTGACAGATCCCCCAGCTTCGCATCCACTTCCGCTGCACTCAAGGTCACCGTGCGGCCACTCAAATTCGGCGCATCAAAGCTGACTTCATCCAGCAGCCGCTCCATCACGGTCGACAAGCGCCGTGCACCGATGTTCTCGGTGCGTTCATTGACGTCAAACGCGATCTGGGCCAAACGGCGAATGCCTTCGGGTGTCAGCTCCAGCGTTACGCCTTCAGTGGCCAGCAATGCTTGATATTGCTTGACCAGACTGGCATGCGTTTGGGTCAGGATGGCTTCGAAGTCATCCACACTCAGCGAGCCTAGCTCAACGCGAATCGGGAAGCGCCCCTGCAACTCGGGAATCAGGTCGCTCGGCTTGCTGAGGTGAAAAGCGCCAGAGGCGATGAACAGGATGTGATCCGTCTTCACCATGCCATATTTGGTGTTGACCGTCGTGCCCTCCACGAGCGGCAACAAATCGCGCTGCACGCCTTGGCGTGAGACGTCGGCGCCACTTGTCTCCGAACGCGATGCGACCTTGTCGATTTCATCAAGAAAGACAATGCCGTTCTGTTCGGTGTTGGTCACCGCGCTGGCCTTGATTTCGTCTTCATTGACCAGCTTGGCAGCTTCTTCATCTGTCAGCAGCTTCAAGGCCTCGGCGATCTTCACCTTGCGCTGCTTGCGCTTGGCATTCCCGATGTTGGCGAACATGCCTTTGAGCTGCTCGGCCATCTCGTCCATGCCGGGCGGGCCCATGATCTCAAGGGTCGGCTTCGGATCAGCAACTTCGATCTCGACCTCCTTGTCATGCAGCGAGCCTTCGCGAAGCCGCTTGCGCATCACTTGGCGGGCCGTATTGTCGACGGGTGGCGCAACGCTCAATCCAAAATCGCTGCTGGACTGCCTCGGCGGGGGCACCAGAATGTCAAGAACACGCTCTTCCGCCGCATCCTCGGCGCGCACGCGATGGCGGCGCATCGCCGATTCACGTTCTTGCTTGACGGCCATGTCCACCAAGTCGCGAATGATCGAATCGACATCCTTACCCACATAGCCGACTTCGGTGAACTTCGTCGCCTCCACTTTGATGAAGGGCGCATCGGCCAGCTTGGCAAGCCGCCGCGCGATCTCGGTCTTGCCGACGCCGGTGGGGCCGATCATCAGAATGTTCTTCGGGGTGATCTCCCCTCGTAAAGCCTCATCGACTTGCTGACGGCGCCAGCGGTTGCGCAGCGCAATCGCAACGGCGCGCTTGGCTGCGGCTTGCCCGACGATGTGGCGATCCAATTCAGAGACGATCTCCTGCGGTGTCATGCTGCTCATGGTTTTCAATCGGTTGCTAAGCCCGGCATCGGGCTGTTCCCTGACTGGCGGCACGCCATCGGGACCTGCGGAAAAGGCGGTAACGGTCAGGAACCCAGCGTTTCGATGATGTGGTTCTGATTGGTATAGATGCAAAGATCACCAGCGATCTCCAGGGACCGCTTGACGATGTCATTCGGCGCCATCTCGGTGTGCTGCAGCAATGCCCGGGCCGAAGCCTGTGCAAAGGCGCCACCAGAGCCAATCGCAACGATGCCGTATTCCGGCTCAAGCACATCACCATTGCCGGTAATGATCAGCGAAGTTTCCCTGTCGGCCACCGCCAGCATGGCTTCCAGCCGACGCAGAACGCGGTCGGTTCGCCAATCCTTGGTCAGCTCGATGGCCGCGCGGGTCAGATGGCCCTGATGCTTCTCCAGCTTGGCTTCAAAACGCTCGAACAACGTGAAGGCATCGGCCGTGGCGCCCGCAAAACCTGCCAGCACCTGATCACGATGAAGCTTGCGTACCTTGCGTGCAGAGGCCTTGACGATGATGTTGCCGAGCGTGACTTGGCCGTCGCCACCGAGCGCCACCAGATTGCCTCGTCGCACGCTCAGAATGGTCGTGCCGTGATAGTTTTCCATGGGGGTCAGATTCGGGCTGAGCCGAAGTATTCAAGCAAGGGTTGGCAAGTTTTTGCTTCGGATCGTTTGCGAATCCAAGCCGTACCGCTTGGCTCAGCAGTGAGCCCAACAATGAAAACAAGGCCGCTGACTTGCAGTGACCAAGTTTCACTTCGGTTGGCTTCGGCTCAGAACCGGTCGGTTGACCGGTTAGAGATTTCAAACGATCCGGACTTTGACTTTCGCATGCTCGTTGATGCCCATGGCACCAAAGAACAATGCCACCAGCCGATGCGAGTCGGAGAAGGTGACGGAGCGATTTTCACTGCGGCGCGCCAGCACCCAATTGAGCAGATCACCGGCTGCAATGAAATCTACGCGGATCAGGCGCGCGCATGACACATTGACGATCGTTGCCGAACCCAGCTCATTGTTCAGCTTCGTCAGCGTGTTGCTGATGTCGCCGACCAATTGACCCGACAGCTCGACACCGGCCACTTGAACCATGCCCGGCTCATCATGCAACTGCGATTCCAGGAAGCTGGTCGATACGTCGCTCAGCAAAGACATCGGCGGCGACTGCGTGCTCACGCTGGCTCCGCTGATCCTGACCTGGCACTGCGCGGGCTCCCACGATGGCGGGGAAACCTCATAGGTCACGCAATAGTCGATCGCCGCTTCATCGAATTGATCCGGCCGATTCGCCATGCGCAAGGCATCGAGGCGCAATTGCCAGAACACCGGATCGGCATCACGCACGCCCGTAGGCGCGGCTTCTTGCAGCACTTCCAACAGACGCTCGCCGCTCAGCCAGCGCATGTCCATCGGCTGGTTCATCCAGCTGCGGAACAGCTCGCTCAAGCGTGCCGAACCTTCGGCATCAATGCCGCGCAGCGCATTCCAATCGAACACCCACGGCAATGGCATTTGCAAGGTTTGCGAACGCAGTTTCGCCACCGCTTCGGCATCGATCGACACGGGAGACAACCAACCGACTTGCCCGTCTACACGTGCGCGGGGCTGGCGCTCTTCGCTGGCCGCTTCGGCCACCAGCTTCGGCATCGAGAACCATTGCGGCGCCGACCAACCGAACTGCTGCGCATAGTCGATGGCCAGGCTCTCGAACTTATGCTGCTGGCCGATCGCACGGTAAAGGTCAAAGATCGCAAGCCACGTCTCAGCATGCTGGGCCCGTGGCCCGCCCTGGCCGATCAATGAAGCCAAGGCCTGTTCGGACAATTCGAAATCGGCGTTGGCAAAGGCAATCACCGCCTCATCCAGCTCCGGGTCGTGGGCAACTTCGCGCAACTCGGCAAATTGGCCACCGAATTCGACGGAGCCGGCTTCAAGATCCAGCGGCGCCAGAGGTGAGAGGCCCGGCCCCATCACCACCGTCGTTGCGGTGGCCGACGCAGGCGCAACACGGGTAGCGCTGCCGTTGGTCGCGCTTCCCAAAGGCGCACGACGGGATTCCGCGCGGATGCCCTGCTCATCAGGCACGGTGCGGGCATAGCCAATCGCAGCGGGCTGCGTCGGTGCGTCGTAGAACTGAGGTGTTCGTCGCAGTGATGGCGAGGCCAGGCCGTCGCCTACCATTTGCTGTTCGATCTCATCGATCTTGGCTTTCACCCCGCCATCGGGCCGTGCAAGCTCAATGCGAACTTCCGAATCATCGATGCGCGAAGAGCCGCCCAAAGCTGCAAGTTGCTCGCCGGTTAGCCCTTCGCGACGCACCTTGCGCAGCATGTCGAATTCGCGCTTGCGGACGAAATCGTTGCGCCGCTTGCGCTCGATCATTGCCTTCAGTTCGGACTTGGCGTACTCGCTCTCGCGCGCCTCATCGGTAGGCGCACCGAGCTGAGCCCAGTCGGTAGCCGGATTGGCCACAAACTTGACAACTTTTCGGAAGAAGCTCCCGTTGTCTTTCGGGTCCGCCATGTCGGGAAGTAATCGCCTTGGTCAGTCGCCAAACATTTTCTGCTTCAGCTCTCGTCGCTGCTGGGCTTCGAGGGACAGTGTAGCGGTCGGGCGAGCGATCAGACGACCCAAACCAATCGGCTCGCACGTCTCATCGCAAAACCCATACTCACCGGCCTCAATCCGGCCCAGCGACTGAGAAATCTTCTTCAGCAACTTGCGTTCGCGATCACGGGTGCGCAACTCCAGCGCATGCTCTTCTTCGATCGTTGCGCGGTCCGCAGGGTCCGGCACGATCGAAGTATCTTCACGCAGATGCTCAGTGGTCTCCCCAGCATTGCTCAGCAGATCGTCCTTCAGAAGCTGAAGCTTGAAGCGGAAGAACTCTAGCTGCTTCTCGTTCATGTATTCCGAGTCGGGCATGGCCAGGACTTCGGCTTCAGTCAAATCACGGCCAGCCTTGGATTTCCAGGCGTTGGCCAGCTTGGGATCGGCCTTGGTTGCCGATTTGGTGATGTCTATCAGGAGCGAGTTCATCTGGCGGGTCGGAGGACGGGGAGGCGCGAATCTATCTGCAAATCTGGAAGTAGCCGGCGGAATCGGCGCCGGGGACGATGCTGCAGCGGAGGCTCGGGCTGCAGCGGAAAGCTTGGGTTGAACCACCTTGGCAGGCTTGGCTGCAACCTGTTCGGGTACAGGAGCAACGGAAGTCGCCTTGGGCGCTGGCGCCGATTCAGTTGAATCAGAAGGCGCAGCCGCCTTGGAGGAAGTTTTTGCGGGAGCTGATTTCACGGGAATGACCTTCGCTACCGGCTTGGGGTTAGGAGGAGGGGAAGAACTTGAGGCAGAACTCTTGTCAGCGGCTTTAACGGCTGATTTGGCGAGAGGTTTGGCAGGCGGATCCGACGGCGAAGATGGCTTCTTGGCGACTTTGACAGCGGGCTTGCTTGCCGTCACTGCCTTCTTCGCCGCAGGCGGGGTGGGAGTAGGTCGCTTGGCCGGGGTCTTGCTCACTGAAGTCTCCTCGCAACGGCGGTTATACCCGCTCTGTGAGGCACCGGAGTGCCCCGCAGCCGACATTGGGCGCCGCGGATTGTAGCCACGTTGCCCGCCCGCCGCAGGTCAGTGTCATACCAGGCATTGCTCCAGCCCATGCAGGAACACATCGCGCGGCAAATCCAGGCCGATGAACACCATCTTGCTGGTCTTCTTTTCGCCTTTGGCCCAAGCCGGCCCCAGGTCGCTGCCCATCAACTGGTGCACGCCCTGGAAGATGACCTTCTTGTCTGAGCCCTTCATGTTCAGCACGCCTTTGTAGCGCAGCATCTTAGGCCCGTAGACCTGAACGATGGCGGCTAAAAAATCTTCGAGCTTGGCCGGGCTGAACGCCTTGTCAGAGCGGAACACGAAAGACTTGACGTCGTCATCGTGAACATGGTGATGCGGATGATCGCAATGCTCACCGTGTTCATGATCGTGATCATGGTGGTGGTGGTCGGGCTCGTCGGCTTTCAGGAAATCGGGATCGATGTCGAGCTTGGCGTTCAGATTGAAGCCGCGCAGATCAAACACCTCCGAGATCGGCACCCCGCCGAAATGCACCCGGCGCTGTGGCGCACGCGGATTCATGTGCTTGATGCGGTGCGAAAGCTCGTTCACCGAAGCCTCATCCACCAGATCGCTCTTGCTGATGAAGATCTGATCCGCAAACCCGATCTGGCGCCTTGCCTCCTGGCGAGTGTCCAGTTGCGACTGCGCATGCTTGGCATCGACCAGCGTCAGGATCGAATCGAGCAGGTAGTTCTCGGCGATCTCATCGTCCATGAAGAAGGTTTGCGCCACTGGGCCAGGGTCAGCCAGGCCGGTGGTCTCGATCACGACGCGGTCGAAGCTGAGCTCGCCCTTGCGGCGCTTTTCGGCCAGATCGTTCAGCGTGCTGCGCAGGTCTTCGCGGATCGTGCAGCAAACACAGCCGTTATTGAGCTGGATGATCTGCTCATTGCTGTCCTGCACGAGGATCTCGTTGTCGATGTTTTCATCGCCGAATTCGTTCTCGATGACGGCAATCTTCTGACCATGGGCTTCCGTGAGCACGCGTTTGAGCAAAGTGGTTTTGCCCGAGCCCAGAAAGCCGGTGAGGATGGTGGCAGGAATGAGACTCATGAGATACCTGTCTGCAAAAGACCTGAAGATGAGAGAGTGCGCCAGTTGAGGCCGAATGACTTTTGTTCAAGGTAGCATGGCTGTCAAGCTTGAATGCAACCGTGCTTCGAGTAAGCTTTTGGCTTCCCAACTCCCTGCTGCGGCCCGATGGCTGAACCTCACCCGAGCCGACACTCCAAAGGCGCCGACAGACATTCGCCACACGCCGACAAGCGCAGCCTGTTCGAAAGGCTGGTCGAATTCGTTTCACCCGGTCCCGACTCGAAGGATGAATTGATCGAGGCGCTGGCCGATGCGGAACAACGCGAGCTGATTCCTCCCGAGTCGCGAATGATGCTGGAAGGCGTCATCCGCATGGCCGACCTGACCGCCGGTGATGCGATGGTGGCCGCGCCACGCATGGACGTGCTCGACATTGATTCCCCTTACGACGAATTGCTCTGGGTGGTGATCGACACCGGCCACTCCCGCTTTCCCGTCTACGAAGGCCAGCGCGACAACATCATCGGCACCCTGATGGCCAAGGATCTGTTGAAGCTGCAGCGCGCACCGGAGTTGAACCTGCGCACGCTGCTGCGCCCGGCCGTCTTCGTGCCTGAATCCAAGGGCCTGAACGAGTTGCTGCGCGACTTCCGGGCCAATCGCAACCATCTGGCGATGGTGATCGACGAATTCGGCAACACAGCCGGGCTCATCACCATCGAAGATGTGCTGGAAGAAATCGTCGGCGAGATCGAAGACGAGTTCGATGAGAAAGACGGCGAGACCGGCATTTACACCCTGGCCGACGGCAGCCACCGCGTCGCAGGCGACACCGACATCTCGGCAGTCAACGAATCTTTCGTGGTCAGCCTGCCGGTGGACGAGTTCGACACCATCGGCGGCCTGGTGGCGCAGGCGCTCGGCCGCGTGCCACGCCGCGGCGAGGCCGTGCCGGTCGGCAGCCTGATCTTCACCGTGATGCTGACCCGTGGCGGCGCCGTGCGCTGGTTCAAGGTCACGCGGGCGCCCGAAGTGGCGGTGGGCACCGATGGAGCCTGAACGCCACAGCACCTTCAGCGACGCCTCTCGCTCGCCACGCCGTGGCCAACCACGCCACTCAAGCCGCACCGACAAATTGGTTGTCTGGATGGACGCGCTGCTGGCGCTGCTCCTTGGTGCGGCCCACAGCCTGCCGAGTGCCCATCCGCAAATCTGGTGGCTGCAGATCCTTTGTGCGGGCGGCCTGGCCTGGCAGGTCAGCCGTGCGTCGGCAAAGCGCGCGTCGCTGATCGGCCTGCTCTTCGGCACCGCTTGGTTGTCGGCCGGTACTTGGTGGCTTTACATCAGCATGCATTTGTATGGCAGCCTGTCGGCCGTGCTGGCGGCTGCGGCCGTGCTGTCGCTGAGCCTCTTGCTGTCGCTGTACCTCGCGGCCGCAATGGCGCTGTTTACATGGCTGCGCCGCCATCGGCCACTTGTCGATTCACTGCTGTTCGCGGCCTGCTGGATGCTGGCCGAGTTGGCGCGCGGGGTGATCTTCACCGGTTTTCCCTGGGCAGCTTCGGGTTATGCGCACGTCGACAGCCCATTGGCGAACCTCGCGCCATGGGCCGGGGTCTATGGCATCGGCTTCGTCGCGGCCGGGCTCGGCGCCGGCTTGGTGCTGGGCTTGCGTGACTCCTCGCAGCGCAGCGCCGATGTGGTCCTCGGGCTCGGTGTCAGCGGCACCGTGCTGGTCACGCTCGCGTTCGTCAAGCCGGTGACCTTCACCGAACCCACCGGCACCCTGAGCCTGACGCTGCTGCAGTCCAACGTGCCGCAGGACCAGAAGTTCGCCGAAGCCTATCTGCCACAGTCATTGGAATGGGCGCAGAACCAGCTGCTGGGCGCGCGCGGCGAATTGGTGCTGGCGCCCGAAACCATCGTGCCGCTCTTGCCCGATCAACTGCCCGACAACTACTGGAAGCCCTTGCTGCTGCGCTATCAGCGTGGCACGCAGGCGGCGCTGTTCGGGCGGCCGCTGGGCAGCTATGAGGCCGGCTACACCAACTCGGCCGTGGGCATCTCGCGCGAGACGATTCGCCAGCCCGACGGCTTTTATCGCTACGACAAGCACCACCTCGTGCCTTTCGGTGAGTTCATCCCGACCGGGTTTCGCTGGTTCACTAACCTGATGAACATCCCGCTCGGTGACTTCAACCGTGGGCCCCGGGTGGCGCCGTCGTTCCCGTTCAAGACCGAACGCATCGCACCGAACATCTGCTACGAAGACTTGTTCGGGGAAGACCTCGCCGCGCGCTTCAGCGACCCGAACGTTGCGCCGACGATGTTCGCCAACATCAGCAACATCGGCTGGTTCGGCGACACCATCGCGGTTCAGCAGCACCTGATCATCTCGCGCATGCGATCGATCGAGTTCCAGCGGCCGATGCTGCGCGCCACCAACACCGGTGCGACCGTCGTCATCGACCACCACGGCGTTGTCACTGCATCGCTCAAGCCTTATACCCAAGGCGTGCTCGAAGCGCAGGCGCAAGGCCGGCAGGGCCTAACGCCTTATGCGTGGTGGGCCAGCCGCTACTACCTTTGGCCGCTCGTCGCCATCGCCGCGCTGCTGATGCTGCTGTCGACCCCGATGAAACGTCGCCCGCGCCGCTGACACCTGGATCGCGCACCGCCTGGGCGCAGGCGGTGCGCCCAGGCGGTGTCGTGTCGGCACACGATTGCGATAGATATCACGGTGCGGCGCAGGCCGGCCTCTAAAATCACGCGTTTTCGCTGCCTGCCATCACCATGCTGACCTTCCAGCAAATCATCCTGCGCCTGCAAGACTACTGGGACCGCCAGGGCTGCGCGCTGCTGCAACCCTATGACATGGAAGTCGGCGCCGGTACCAGCCACACCGCCACCTTCCTGCGCGCGCTCGGCCCCGAGCCCTGGAAGGCGGCCTACGTGCAGCCCAGCCGCCGCCCGAAGGACGGTCGCTACGGCCAGAACCCGAACCGCCTGCAGCACTACTACCAATACCAGGTCGTGCTCAAGCCCGCGCCGGCCAACATCCTCGAGCTCTACCTCGGCTCATTGGAAACGCTGGGCTTCGACCTCAAGGTCAATGACGTGCGCTTTGTCGAAGACGACTGGGAGAACCCGACGCTGGGCGCGTGGGGCCTCGGCTGGGAGGTGTGGCTGAACGGCATGGAAGTGACACAGTTCACCTACTTCCAGCAAGTCGGCGGCATTGAGTGCAAGCCCATCACCGGCGAGATCACCTACGGCCTGGAACGGCTGGCGATGTACCTGCAGGGCGTGGACAGCGTCTACGACCTGAAGTGGACCGACACGCTGAGCTACGGCGACGTGTACCACCAGAACGAAGTCGAACAAAGCACCTACAACTTCGAGCACAGCGACGTCGACTTCCTGTTGCCGGCATTCGCCGCGCACGAAAAGCAGGCCAAGTACCTGGTGGCGCAGCAACTTGCGCTGCCCGCCTACGAGCAAGTGCTGAAAGCCGCGCACAGCTTCAATCTGCTCGATGCCCGCGGCGCGATCAGCGTGACCGAGCGCGCGGCCTACATCGGCCGCATTCGCAACCTCGCCCGCAGCGTGGCCCAAAGCTACCTCGACAGCCGAGCGCGTCTTGGCTTTCCGATGGCGCCCAAGGCCTGGGCCGACGAAGTCGTCGCGCAACTCAACAAGAAGGCGGCCTGACGCCATGAGCATCAAGAATCTGCTGGTCGAACTGTTCGTTGAAGAGCTGCCACCGAAGGCGCTGAAGAAACTCGGCGAATCGTTTGCCGCCACGCTAAGCGCCAGCCTGAAAGCACAAGGCCTGGCCACCGACCATTCGGCCGTCACGCCGTTTGCATCACCTCGCCGTCTGGCCGCGCACATCAGCGCCGTTCGCCAACAAGCCGAAGACAAGGCGGTGTCACAAAAGCTGATGCCAGCGAGCGTCGGCCTGAGCGCCGATGGCCAGCCCACACCGGCGCTGCTGAAGAAGCTCACCGCGCTGGGCGCCGATGCATCGGTCGTGCCGCAACTCAAGCGCCTGCCCGATGGCAAGGCCGAAGCGCTGTTCTACGACAGCATCGTGCCGGGCGTGCTGCTCGCCGCCGGGCTGCAAAAGGCGCTGGAAGAAGCGCTGGCTGCACTGCCGATTCCGAAGGTCATGCAGTACCAGCTGGCCGACGGCTGGAGCAGCGTGAACTTCGTGCGCCCGGCCCACAAGCTGGTGGCCTTGCATGGCGCCGAGGTGATCCCGATTCAAGTGCTGGGCCTGCAGTCGGGTCGCGAGACCCAGGGCCACCGCTTCGAAGCCAAGATGGACCCGATCGTTCTGCAAGACGCCGATCACTATGCGCGTCAGCTCGAAGAGCAAGGCTCGGTGATCGCCAGTTTCGCAAGCCGCCATGCCGACATCGTTCGCCAGCTCGAACATGCGGCGCATCAAGCCGGGGCGGGCCTGCGGCCGATCGACGACGCCGCGCTGCTGGACGAAGTGACGGCCTTGGTGGAGCGGCCCAACGTGCTGCTGTGCCAGTTCGAGCCCGAGTTTCTCGAAGTGCCACAGGAATGCCTGATCCTGACGATGAAGGCCAACCAGAAGTACTTCCCGCTGCTCGACGAGGCCGGCAAGCTGACAAACCAGTTCCTGATCGTCAGCAACATCCGCCCTGAAGACCCGAGCCGCGTGATCGGTGGCAACGAACGTGTGGTGCGCCCGCGTCTGGCCGATGCGAAGTTCTTCTTCGACCAGGACCGCAAGAAGACGCTTGAGTCGCGAGTGGCTGGGCTCGACAAGGTGGTCTACCACGGCAAGCTCGGCACGCAAGGCGCCCGTGCCGAGCGCGTACGCGCGATCGGCCACGCCATCGTCAACCAGCTTCGCCTGGCCACAGTGCCCTACGGTGTCGACGAGAAGGATCATTTCGATGTGCTCGACAGCAAGGTGCAGGAAGCCGCGCGCCTGGCCAAGACCGATCTTCTGACCGACATGGTCGGCGAGTTCCCTGAGCTGCAGGGCATCATGGGCCGCTACTACGCGCACCACGAAGGCCTGCGCGACGGCGTGGCGATCGCCATCGAAGACCACTACAAGCCACGCTTTGCCGGCGACGCCCTGCCTTCCAACCACACCGGCTTGGTACTGGCGCTGGCCGACAAGCTTGAGACGCTGGTCGGCCTGTTCGGCGTCGGCCAGTTGCCCACCGGCGATAAAGACCCCTTCGCGCTGCGGCGACATGCGCTGGGCGTGGTCCGCATCCTGATCGAGAAGAACATGGCGCTCGATCTGGCCGAGCTGGTGCGCGCCGCCGTGCCGACCTTCGGCGAGCTGATCACCGACCCGAGCGAGCCCTTGCTGGCCTTCGTCTACGACCGCCTGGCCGGCCTGCTGCGTGAACAGGGTTACAGCGTGCAGGAGGTCGACGCCGTGCTGGCGCTGCGCCCCATCCTCGGCGACGTGCCGCCACGCCTCGCGGCCGTGCGCGGCTTCGCGTCGATGGCCCAAGCGCCATCACTGGCGGCCGCCAACAAGCGCGTCGGCAACATCCTGAAGAAGGTCGAAGGAAGCGTCGCGGCCACCGTGGATACGGTCTTGCTGCAAGACGCCGCCGAGGTGGCGCTGCACGATGCACTCGCGAAGGTTTCCCTGCAGGCGAACGCGGCTTTCGACCGCGCCGACTACACCGCTTCGCTGCAGACACTGGCGGCCCTGAAGGAGCCGGTCGATGCGTTCTTCGACCAGGTGATGGTCAACGCCGACGAGCCTGCGTTGCGCGCCAACCGGCTCGGCCTGCTGGCGAGCTTGCACGCCGCGATGAACCGCATCGCCGACCTGTCCAAGCTCGCGGCATGACGTTCTTCACCTCTGGTCACTGCTGCACTTCGAAGCCACGCCGGGAGTCCTCTCCATGAACCTCATCATCCTCGACCGCGACGGCACCATCAACGAGGAGTGCGATGACTATGTCAAATCGCCGGAGGAATGGGTGCCGTTGCCGGGCTCGCTCGAAGCGATTGCACGACTGAACCATGCCGGCTGGCACACGGTGATCGCCACCAACCAGTCGGGGCTCGGTCGCGGGCTGTTCGACATGGCCACGCTGAACGCGATGCACCTGAAGATGAACGGCCTGCTGGCCAAGCTCGGCGGGCGCATCGACGCGGTGTTCTTCTGCCCGCACACGCCCGATGAAAATTGCGAGTGCCGCAAGCCGCTGCCAGGCTTGGTCAAGCAGATCGGCGAACGCTACGGCGTCGACCTGAACACCGTGCCGATCGTCGGCGACTCCCTGCGTGACCTGCAGGCGGGCGCGGCTGTCGGTTGCCCGACGCACCTGGTGCGCACCGGCAAGGGCCGCGATACCGAGGCCAGCCAATCGCAACTCCGCGTGCCCAACACGCAGGTCCATGACGACCTGACGGCGTTTGCCGAATACATGATTCAAAAGGAGCGCACCGCACGCGGCGCGAAGGGCATGACAGATTCCGGATTCGGCAGGTTGGATTGATGCGCAACGTTTTCTACGGGCTGCGCTCGTTCCTGTTCGTGCTGTGGATGGTCGTGACGGTGATCCCGTGGGGAACCGGCATCGTGATCGGCTCGATCTTCTTTCGCGGTGAGGCGCTGTACTGGGGTTGTGCCAACTGGCTTCGCCTGGCGATCTGGGGTTGCCGGGTCATCTGCGGCGTGCAGGCCCGCGTGACCGGCGCCGAGAACCTGCCCGATGGCCCGGTCATCTTGCTTTCCAAGCACCAATCGACCTGGGAGACCTTCGCCTTTCCGACCTTGATGCCTCGCCCTTTGGCATATGTGTTCAAGCGCGAGCTGCTCTACGTACCGTTCTTCGGCTGGGCCATGGGCCGCATCGACATGATCCACATCGATCGCAGCAAGCGCACCGAAGCCTGGAACAAGGTCGCCTCGCAAGGGGCGCGCGTGATGAAAAACGGCTGCTGGGTGATCATGTTCCCGGAAGGCACGCGTTCGGCGCGCGGCCAGAAAGGCGTGTACAAATCGGGCGGCACGCGGCTCGCGGTGGCCACCGGCCAACCGGTGCTGCCGATCGCGGTGACCTCGGCCGTGTGCTGGCCCCGCAAGTCTTTCATGATCCGGCCGGGCATCATCGATGTGTCGATCGGCAAACCAATTCCATCGGTCGGCCGCGAGCCCGATGAGTTGATGCGCGAGGTCGAAAACTGGATCGAGAGCGAGGTGCGACGGCTCGACCCCGAGGCCTATCGAGTGCCAGCCCAATCCTAGAAGACAGGCCATGCGTCTTCGTGCTCCGGCGGCCGTCCACCCCCAGCGCTCGCTGTTCGACGAGCCGGTGCCGGCCACGCAGGCGCCTTCGCTAACTCCTTCGCTAACTCCTTCGTCAGCGCCTTCGTCAGGGCCTTCGTTGACGCCCCCGCTCACCCTGCCGCCCTCGCCGGCTTCCACCGCGCCGCGCCCCGTGCCTTCGACCAGCTCCGGTCTGACGGCCTCCACCGTGGCGGTGGCTTCCGCGCCCTTGCCCCTCCCCGCCGTCTTCCGCCACCCGCAGGCCCAGCGCGAGATCCAGCTGAACGGCCAGTGCGTCGCGTACGCGCTGCGCCGCGCGCGCAGGCGCAGCATCGGCTTCGTCGTCGGCATCGAAGGGCTCAGCGTGTCCGCGCCGCGGTGGGTCGGTATCGGCGAGATCGAATCGGCGCTGCAAGAGAAGGCCGGCTGGATCATCCGCAAGCTCGGTGAGCAGCATGAGCGCCACCAGCGGCTGCAGGCTGCGAAGATCGAATGGCGTGACGGCACGCAGATTCCTTACCTCGGCGAAATCCTCGTCATCAGGCTCGGCGCCGTTGCCACCGCAGCCACCGGCACAGGGCGCTCGGGCCCCAAGGCCACACTGATCACGCCAATCACGCTGAACACGCGGGCCGATGCGCAGCCCGGCGAGCCGCGCCACAGCCTGCACATCCCTCTGCCACCTGACGCCACGGCCGAGCACATCCGCGCCGCCGTGCAAGCCTGGCTGCAAGTGCAGGCACGGCGCATCTTCGAAGCGCGCTGCCGGCATTTCGCGCCGCTGCTGGGCGTGGCTTACACGCGGCTCAGCCTGTCATCGGCGCAAACGCGCTGGGGCAGCGCGAGCGCCACGGGCCGCATTCGCCTCAATTGGCGCTTGATCCACCTGGCCCTGCCCAGCATCGACTATGTCGTCGCACATGAGCTGTCGCATCTGCGCGAGATGAACCACAGCCCGCGCTTCTGGGAAATCGTGCGTTCGGTAATGCCCGACTACGAGCTGGTGCGCGGCGCGCTGAAAGACGACGTGCTGCCGGTGTTCGATTGAGCGAGGCACGCTCGCATCGGTCACGACATCCCGCTTTTGCGCGGATCTTGCCGGGCCGCCCGTGGCGTGCCGCTGAAGTGGCGCGACCACGCGCGCCGCAGCTGAAGGTCTGACGCAAAGCCGGCGCGGTCGGCCGCCTGCGTGACGCTCGCGCCGCGTACCAGCGCTTGGCGGGCACGCTCCAGCCGAATCTTCTCGACGTACACCATCGGTGACACCAGCGCGTGGTCGGCAAACAGCCGCTGCAGATGGCGAACCGTCACGTGAGCGGCATCGGCCAGGCCGTCCAGCGTCCAGCGCTCGTTCGGGCGTTCACAAACGGCGTCTTGCGCACGGTGCAAGGCCGGGTGCAGATGATGACGGTGCGCCAGCATCGGCGACAGCTCCGGATCGTTCGGGCTGCGGCGCAGGTACACGACCATGTTCTTCGCGACCATTGCCGCCACCTCATCACCGCATTCCCCGGCGATCAGGTGCAGCGCAAGGTCAATGCCCGCCGTCACGCCGGCGCTCGAAGCCAGCGCGCCATCGAGCACGAACACCCGGTTGTCGATGACCTGCGCATCGGGCGCAAGATCACGCAGGCGGTCGAGGTGTTCATGGTGCGTGGTGCAGCGCCGCGTGCCGATCAAACCGGCCTGCGCGGCCAGCAAGCTGCCGCTGCAGATGCAGACCAGGCGGTGCCCGGCACCGCCCTGCAGCCAGGGCCTCGCCTGCTCGCTCAGCCAGCGCAGCGTCGCCCGCATCGTGGCGTCGGGCGGCACCAGCAAGGCCGCGCTCGGCCGACCCACCAGCACCAGCCAGGTGGGCCGCTCCAGTTGCGTCGGCAAAGGCTCGAGCCCCGTCAGCATCAGGCCGACCGACGACACCGTGCTCACCTGCGGGCCCACGTAGCGCAGACGAAAACGTGGCTCTGCGCCGGCCTGAATCAACTGCTGGTTCGCCATGCGAAAGGCCTCGGCCGGCCCCGCCACATCCAGCAGCAGCGCCTGCGGCACCGTCACCGTCAGCACATCGATCAGGCCCGCACTGCCCGCTTCAGCCATGCAGGCGCTCCACGGCCTGTGACACGGTGCAGATCGTGGCAAAACGCTGGCTCAACACCGCGGTCGTGCGGGCCACGATGTCGGCGCGGCTCAGCAGCGTGCCATCCAGATGCCGCATGTCGAAGGTCATCGTCGCCTCGGCCACGTAATCGACCTCATAGCCTTCATCGCTCGCATGCCGCGTCGTCGTCTCGCAGCATTGCTCGGTCCGGATGCCTGCGATGATCAAGCGGCCGATGCCGTTCTGCCGCAGCCAGACCGGCAAGCCGGTGCCGACCAGTGCGCTGTGGCGCTGCTTGATGAACTCGGCCGCAGGCGGGTAAGGCGCTAGGCCATCGAGCGGGCGAACATGGCCTGAAGAACGATGGAAAGGGCTGGGACCGCCGCCTTCTACCTCGTCATCGGCATGCAAGATGCGCACGATCGGCACCAGCCTATTTACACAAGCTTCGATCAGCGCATTGGTCTTCGACAAAAACGGCACCAGCGGCGCTTGCTGCCACTCCGGCCGATGGCGGAATGACTCCTGCACATCGATCAGCAGCAAGGCGGTGGGCAACGGGCGATGGGTCGCGCTCATGCCGACGCTCCTTGAGCACCGGCCCGCACACGCGCGACGAGCGCCTCGTGCGCAGCGAGATCCACGCGCCGGTGCTTCGGCGTCGTCGAGGCCAGATAAGCGCCGAGAAAATGCCGGCCCTTCCAATCACGGGCCGGCCGCACCGGCCGCGGGCTGAAGCCGCCTGCGCAGTTCGGGCAGATGTTCGACAGCAAACCATCGGCGCAATCAGCGCAGAAAGTGCATTCGAAGCTGCAGATGCGGGCGTTCGCGGCGGCAGGCGGCAAAGCCACCTGGCAGTGTTCACAGCTGGGGCGCAGTTCAAGCATGGCGTGCTCTCGTTGAAGGGATGCATGACGATAGGCCGCCGCGCATTTTCTGTCGCCGCACGCAGCGACGAGAAACGATCAATTCCGGACAGGCGCCCGACCCAACCCGACCAAGGCCTGGCAAGCCACCTGGCGGCCCTGCGTGATGACGCGCCGCTTCCAGTCGTCACGGTCGACATAGAACGCATCGCGAATCTGCCGCTTGATCGCCTTCCGCTGCGCGGTGGTCGCCTGCGGGTGCAGCTGCAACCATTGGTCGGCACGCAGCGCACGAATCACCTTCGAAGTCGGCAGCGTGCCGTATTCCAGCGTGATGCCTGTGTATTCGGCCTGCGGACATTCTTCATACACGGCAGTCCACATCAGGCCCGTCAAGTCGGCCGAGCTGGAGTTGCCGCCGCGAAACGAAGTCACGTGACCCCACCATGCCTGGGCGCGCGCCAGCGAGGCATCGTCTTCACGACAGGCAATCATGCGTTCGCCCACGCCTTGCGGGCCCAGGCCGCTGTGCAGGTCGATCCAGGCCACCTTCGCGGCGCCCGCGCCGTGTTCACGCAGCACCTGGCGCAGCGTGATCTGGCTCCAGGTCACGCTGCGCCAGG
>CAXTCD010000002.1:0-79546 GCA_964242145.1 uncultured Rhizobacter sp. | reverse complement strand
GCGAGAACGCAAGTACGGTGCTGCCCACGGTCACGACTTCCCATGACAACAGGCCCAGCAATAACACGCGCGCATGCCAGCCGAAATGCCCTTGCCGCGTGAACACCTTCGACAGCAGCGTCCACAGCCCGCACCAGCCGAGCAGCCCGCCGATCGCGCTGATCGACGCCGAGCCCAGCGCGCGGCCGAAGCGGTCAGCGTCGCTGTCGAGGTAGATGCCGAACACCATCGCAAATGCCACCAGCAGCGCCGGTATCACCAGCGTGCTCAGGCCGTGCGTCAGCTTCAAGGCCGCCAGCAGCGGCTCTTCGGGCGGCAGCACATGGCTGGCCAGCCGCAAGCGCAAATGCACACGGCCGACCGCCAGCGCCAAGGGCTTGTCGCCGACCGCTTGCCGCTCGCCGGCCGCCAGCTGCAGCGTGCCCAGCTGCACGCCGTTGCGGCTGTCGCCGACAAGGATCACCACCTCGCCGCTGTCGGCCGCGTCGATCTGGAAATGGTGGGCGGCGATGTGCGGATCGTCGAGCACCAGGTCGTTGTCCAGCGCTCGGCCCACGCGCAAGGGCCAGGCGCTCACGCCCACGCTGTGGCGCACGCTGCCATCGCGGTCCAGCACTTCGAGCAGTGCCAGCTTGGCTGCTACTTCACCCATCCGTAGGCCTCCAGGTAATGCCGGCTGAGCTTCATCGCGTTCTCGTAGCTGACGCCTTGCGCGTCAAAACGGCCTTGCACGCCGGCCTGGGGTTGATCGAGTGTGGCGACCAGTACCGACAGGTCGTACAGCTGGCTGAGCTTTTTGTAAGCCCGCAGGCAGACCACCGCGCGCAGCGGCAGGCCGTTGCGGTCGATGAAATCTTCATGGCATTGCGGCTTGGTTTGATGCAGTGGGCCCAGGCGCTGAAAGCCTTCGTTGCGGAAGCTGCCCGAGTACTGCGCAGCGAAGCGCAAGGTGCCGAGCTTGTGGCCGTCGTAGCTCTCATGGCGCGTAGCCAGCGTGCCGGTGTTGAAGTCGCCGACGAAGATGCGCGTGTCCATCACACAGTCGGAGCGCTCGAAGTCGAGCCCGCCGGTGTTCGATCGCTCGCTGCTGCCCCAGCAGCGCATGAAGCGGTCGGGTGGCACCGGCACGGTGTACTTGGGGTGCGTCGCGTTCTTCCAGCCTTGCGCAATGAAGCGGTCCGTCAAGGTCGCCTGATGCGCCATCAGCTGCGTGCTGACGATCGGCCAGGCGGATTCCTTGATCGGCGCAGCCTCACGGCCGCGTGCCAGCAAGGCGCTGGCGAAGGGTGCAGGCACCAGGAAGCTGACCTGTTCACCGTCCACACGCCGCGCGACATTGACGCCGATCACGCGGCCTTCCTGGTCCAGCGCAGGCCCGCCGCTCATGCCGGCGCTCAGCGAGCCGGCAAAGAAGATCTGCGGATAAAAGCTGCGCTCAACCAGGCCGTTGAAGTTGCCCTCGATCACCGCAAAGCCCACGTCCAGCGGGTTGCCGAGTGAATACATCCGTTCGCCCTGGGCCAGGGTCAAGGCCTCGGGCCGGAAGCTAAGCGCATCGAACGGTGCGGTGGCCTTCGGATCGACGACCTTCAGCAGCGCGAGGTCATGCAACACGTCGAGCATCAGCATCTGCACCGGTGCTTCGCGGCCGTCGGCCGTCACCGAGACCAGGTCATGGTTCTCCGGCTTCAGCGCCGCTTCGCTGACCACGTGGAAGTTGGTGATGATGTGCCCTTGCGCCGACACGAAGAAGCCCGAGCCGACCGAGGTCTGGCTCGCTTGGCCTTTCAGCACCGTGCGGATTTGCACCAGCTGCGACCGGGCCTGCTCATAGACCTTGCGCGCTGACAGCGAAACCGGCGCCGACGCCGCTGGCGCCGCGGGGGAGGGGGCAGCGTTGGATGCCGGCGGGGAGGCGGAGGGCGGCGCCGCATGAGCGCCGGCCAAGCAACCGAGAGCAATGAGCGCCGTTGCCAAGCGCTGGAAATGGATTCTCATTGCGATTCATTCTACGGGTGGGTGCTGGCTCCGCTTTCCCACCCGTCGGCCGAGATGCGCGGCCGCTTCAGGCTTCTGCATCAAGCCGGCGTGGCTGCCTCCCGGCAGCGGCACGCCGTGCGCCGGCTCAATGGCACTCGACGGTGCCGCTCGGGCAGGCCATCGCGTTGCTCTGCAGATCCAGCCCGTCACCGGTGCGGCCGTAGAGCGCGATCATCTTGTAGCTGTTGGCTTCAAGCGCCGTGCCGTGGTTGCGCAAGTTCATCGTGACCGAGGTCGCACCCCCGCCAACGCGCTTGTCTCCCAGGCGGCCCGCGCCGCTGTCACCACACAGCGCGCGGTCGGAGCAGAAAGTCGCGCCATTCACGCCCAGCGGGCCATGCGGGAAAGTCCAGCCCACGGTCAGTGGCGCGTTGGCGTCTGCCGCCAGGCTCAGGCCGAGCAAGGTGGTGCGGGATTCGGTGGTGAGCTCGGGCCAGGGCAGCTCGGCCATCGCGGCCCAGACTGGCGGTACGCCTTCCACTTCGACCTCGAACGATGTCTTGGTCTGGCCGCCGATTGCAAACGGCGTCGTGCAGGCGTCGTCGCCGTACATCGACACCGTCACATTGCGCCCGCCGCGGAAGAAGTTGCGCACCAACTCGTCGCCGTCGGTGCCTTCAGGCAAGGCGACCCAGGTGTCATCGGAGCTGCGCAGGGCGCCGCTCGTGGGTGTCAGGCTGCGGCTGTTCTGGAAGCGATCGACCTGCCACAGCGACAGGCGCCGTGCATCTGTCGAGTAAGGTTTGTAGTAGGCGATCGGCACATCGTTTTGCTGGCGATCTTTCTGCGACACCTTCGCGCACAGCAGGCCGCTGACCGCCGGGATGTCGAAGGCAATCGCCCGCGAATAGGTATAGAGCGGCGTGCCGCCATCGACGCGCTGGTCGCGTTGGGCCTTGGCCGATGCATGGACTTGTACTGTGTCAACGTCGCCAACGAATTTCCATTTGCCGCCTTCCTGAGTCACGCCCAGGCCCTGGCCGACCGATTCAACGCTGCCATCCGAGCCCTGGATCACGAAGCTCACGCGGCACACGGGCACGTTGCCGCTCAGGTCGCAACGGCCGAGCGTCGGGCTGAGCAGCTTCGAGCCAAAGCGGTCTTCTTGCGCGAACATGCCGCACAGGCCTTGTGCCACATTGGCCTTGCCGTTGACGATCTCGCCATCGTCGCCACTGATGTGCGCATCGGTGGCCAAGTGCGAAGCGAGGCCGGTGTTTGCTTTGCCGCAGGCATCGGCACTGGCCAGCGCGTCGCTCATGCCATGAAACAAGGTTTCCAGCCCGCCGAGCGACAGCTTGTCGGCATTCGGTGCCGATTGCACCGTGCCTTCGCTGACGCCTTTCTCGAGATAGAGGTTGCCGGTGCCCAGGCGCGGAGTGATCTGCACGAAAGGTTTGTCTTGATCGACACCGGTGCTGACGCCGATGGCATCCAGCACCTTGTCATAACCGGCGCGCGTGCCGGCGCTCAGGTCGCCGCTGACGAAATCGAAATCGGAAGCCACATTCCCGGCGGCCAGCACCGATGCGAGGCCCGTGCGAAGCGAGCTTTGCGCGCTGTTGACAGCCGCCGGCGTCAGCGTGGTGTTGCCGGCCGAGGTCATCAAGGTCGCCAGCGATTGGCCGGAGGCCAGCAGCACGGTCGCGGTGGTCAGCGGCGTCACATTGGCCTTGCCAGGACCTTGTGCCACCGAGTAGATGCAAAGGTAGTTCGCCGCAGCATAGCCGCAGGCTTCGATGCGGAACGGCGCGGTGCCTTCCAGCTTCGGGATGCTGTAGGTGCCGTCTGCGTTCACGCCGACGTTGACGGCCACGACCGTGCCGGTGGCATCGAGCACGCGCAGGGTGCCATCGGTAATCGGTGCGCCGACCGCAACGCTGCCAGCCAGCACCGTTGACGGTGTTTCGACCGCCACCACGGGCGGCGCGGCGGGGCTGGAAGAGTCGCCGCCGCAGGCCGTCAATATCAAAACCGAGCTCAAGCCCAAAGCGCCGTATGGAATGAATTTCATGGAATTCCCGTGTTCGAAGACGGTGCGCGGACCGGGGAGCGGAAAAACGATTTCCGGCCGCCGCGCGTATCGCTTCTTCGGTCGATGGCGTGCTCGCTTGAGCGAAATCTCGAAGCGATCGCCGTATCCCGTTCATCGGGATACCGAACATCGCACGGCGCATCAGGCCGATGCTTGCGCTCATAAAGTAGTCATCACCGTTCCTTCCACAGGACTCTGACCCGACATCGACGTGCCGTGCCACGCTTGCCATGTCGCTGCTTGCCGCTTGTCGCGTGCACAAGCTATCTGATTGCAGGCCGAGGGCAGTTTTGACATCGGCACCGTGAGGCCGGCATCGTGGTCTTGGTCTTGTGGCTTGATGGTCTCGTGAGCCGCGTGGAGCACCGCTTGATGAAGTGGCGGCCCGAAGCGGCGAAAGCGAGAAGTCTTGAATCGAAGCAGGGCGATCTCGCTGCGAAGACGCCCAGCAACATCACGCACAATGGGCCTCGCCCGCGCAGCCCACTTGGTTACATCAGCGTTGATGAAAACCCTCGCGGCTTGGCCGCGGCGCAGTTCTGATCAACCCACCATGCCGAGTTCCATGCCCACTTCACGACTTCTGTCTTTGCTGGCCCTGACTGTTCTCGCTGCTTGTGGCGGCGGTGCCGATACCCCTTCAGCCCCACCGGCGACCACGCCGATTTCGCTGGCGCCCCCGCCGTATGCCAATTGCAGCGAGGCCGGCAAGGCCGCTTCGGCCACCAGCAGCGCCCAGACCGTTTGCATGCTGACGACGCAAGGCGAGTTCGTGGTCGAGCTCTATGCCGACAAGGCGCCGATCACGGTCGCCAACTTTCTCAAGTACGTGACGGACAAGCGTTATGACAACACGCTGTATCACCGCGTGGTCCCTGGCATTCTGGCGCAGGGCGGTGGCTACACGACGGCGCTGGCAACGGTGAACCACTACCCGGCCATTGCCCTGGAAAGCGGAAATGGCCTGAGCAATCTGCGCGGCAGCATCGCGATGGCTCGGACCGCGCTGGCTGCGTCGGCGACCAGCCAGTTCTACGTCAACCTGGTCGACAACAGCGCCTGCCTCGACAAGGGCAGCAGCCAAGCCCAATGCGACCCGAATGGCTATGCGGTGTTCGGCAAGGTCATCTTCGGGCTGAGCGTGCTCGACAAGATCGGCGCATTGCAGGTCGATCCCGCCGGCCTGCCCGTTCAGCCGGTCGCCACCTATTGGGCGCAGCAGCTCAAGTAAGCTGCTGCGGGCCGGCCGCGAAAGGGTTTACTTCGCGGTCGGCATCACGAATTCGGCGCCCTTGGCAATGCTGGCCGGCCAACGTTGCATCACGCTCTTTTGCTTGGTGTAAAAGCGCACGCCTTCTTCGCCGTAAGCGTGCATGTCGCCGAACAAGCTCTTCTTCCAGCCGCCAAAGCCATGCCAGGCCATCGGCACCGGGATCGGCACGTTGATGCCCACCATGCCGACTTGGATGCGGCGAGCGAATTCACGCGCAACATTGCCATCGCTGGTGAAACAAGCCACGCCGTTGCCGAACTCGTGGTCGTTGACGAGCTTCACTGCCGAGGCGAAGTCAGGCACCCGCACGATGGTCAGCACCGGGCCGAAGATCTCTTCCTTGTAGATGCGCATCTCGGGTGTCACGTGATCGAACAGCGTGCCGCCGATCCAGAAGCCGTCTTCGAAACCGGCGACCTTGAAGCCGCGGCCATCGACGACCAGCTTCGCGCCTTCCTGCACACCGGTGTCGATGTAGCCCGCAATGCGGTCACGCGCCTGGGCCGTGACGATCGGGCCCATCTCGGCATCGAGTTCCATGCCATTTTTGATCTTCAGCGTGTGTGTGCGTGCCGCCAGCGCCGGCACGAGTTTGTCGGCCATGTCACCCACGACCACGGCAACGCTGATCGCCATGCAGCGCTCACCGGCGGAGCCGTAAGCCGCGCCGATCAGCGCATCCACGGTTTGCTCAAGATCGGCATCGGGCATTACGACCATGTGATTCTTCGCGCCACCCAGCGCCTGCACGCGCTTGCCGTGGTGCGCACCGGTCTCGTAGATGTATTGGGCGATCGGCGTCGAACCGACAAAACTGATGGCTTTGACATCGGGGTGTGACAGCAGCGTGTCGACTGCGAGCTTGTCGCCTTGCACGACGTTGAATACACCCTTCGGCAGGCCGGCTTGCGTCAACAGTTCGGCCATGAAGATGGCGGCCGAGGGGTCGCGTTCGCTCGGCTTCAACACGAAGGTGTTGCCCGAGGCGATGGCGACCGGGAACATCCAGCACGGCACCATGCACGGGAAGTTGAACGGTGTGATGCCGGCCACCACGCCCAGCGGCTGGCGCATCGTCCAGTTGTCGATGCCGGTCGAGACCTGCTCGGTGTAGTCGCCCTTCAGCAACTGAGGGATGCCACAGGCGAATTCGATGACGTCGATGCCGCGGCTGACCTCGCCTTGCGCGTCGGTAAAGACCTTGCCGTGCTCGGCCGTGATCATCGCGGCGAGCGTGTCGCGATGCTGGTTCATCAGTTGCAGGAACTTGAACATGATGCGACCGCGGCGAATGGGCGGGGTATCGGCCCAGGCCTGAAAGGCCGCTTGCGCAGACGCCACCGCGGCGTTGACTTCATCCACGCTGGCCAGTGCCACTTGCCGGGCGGTGGCACCCGTCGCCGGATTGAACACCGCCTGGCGCCGCCCACCGGTGCTTGCCACCGGCACCCCGTCGATGAAGTGGCCGATTTCGCCGGAAGCGGTGAAAGGTTCGAGTGCGCCCATGCTTGTCTCCTGTTGGAAAAAGTCAGTCTAAGTCGCAGCGGACGGAAAGCCAACGCCGCCGCAGCAACTTCATTGTTTGTTAAATTGAACAATCAAGCCGCTTTGCACATCACCAATTCAACAGGCAATCCCATGGCGATCGACCCCTCTGGCAATCCGTCAGCGCTCAACGCCGATCAGCGCATCGATCTACTGTGGCCCCAGGTGCATACGCTGACCTTGCTCGCGCAACTCTCGAGCTTCACCCGCGTGGCCGAGCGCTTGGGCATGTCGAAGGCGGCGGTGAGCCAGCGCATCAGCGATCTGGAGCGCGCGGTCGGCCAGATGCTGGTGCAGCGAACAACGCGTTCGGTGCGCTTGACCGAAGCCGGGCGGCATCTTGTCGATCAAACGACGGAGAGCTTTGCGCTGATTGCGCGCACCGTGGCCGAGACGCGTGATCTGGCGGCCGAGCCCCGCGGGCTGGTGCGCGTGACCGCGCCTGTGGCATTGGGCCGGCAGCATGTGGCGCCGCAGATCGAGGCCTTTCTTCGCACCCATCCCGATGTGCGCATCGAGCTGGACTTGTCTGACCGTGTGGTGACGCTGACACACGAGGGTTTCGATCTGGCGATTCGCCATACCAGCGCGCCGCCCGAGAACCATGTGGCATGGCGGCTTTGCGCGTCGCGTTCGATGCTGGTGGCCAGCAGTGCTTATCTCAAACGGTACGGGGCGCCGCAGCACCCGTCCGAACTCGAACGACATGCGTGCCTGGCTTATCTCCGACCTGGCCTGGCCACGTGGCAATTCGAGCGCGCAACGCGAAGCGAACCTGAGCGCGTCAGCGTCAATGTTCAAGGGCCTTTCCGCGCTGGCAACAGCGAGGTGCTGCGCGATGCGGCGCTGGGCGGATTGGGCCTTGCGCTGTTGCCGGATTTCAGCGCGGTAGCGGCCGTGCAGTCGCGGCGCTTGCGCCAGGTATTGCCTGTGTGGCAGCCGATCGGCTTCTTCGGTGATGCGATCTATGCGATGCACCCGTGGAGCCCGCGCACGCCGAAAGCTGTGCAGGCCTTGGTTGCGCATTTTCGCGAGGCCTTGGCGAGTGGCTTTGTTTCTTGAAATGCAGCTGAGCCCATGGCGCGATACCGCGCCGCGCGTCCGCTCATCGAAACTGCAAGCCAAAAAAAACCCACCCGGTAAGGGGTGGGTTGAAGTCCTTCACGGACGTCGTTGGAAACGGTGCGGTCTATCGCCTTGTTTGCGTTCGTTGATCTTTTAGTCGCTGGCGTTTCAGACCTGTTGAGCGTGACCTCCTGAGGGCCCCGTGTGACAGCACGAGTTGCACTTTAGTCGGGTGAAGTGGGCATCAACCATCCCCAATACGAGGGACGATTTTTAACGGTGTTCTGTAGCAGTCATCCCGTGGCGGGCTTGGGTCTTAGCCTCTTTGCAGAAATGAGCGTTCCAAAGAAGACGCTGGCCGAAGCGCGACAATGCAGCATGACATCACCCCATCGCCCCGCTACAACCCGCATTCCATCGAGTGTTTCGCCTTTGAGCGAGCAGGAGATCGACGAACTCGAATCGATTCTCGACAGCGTGCCCGAGCCGTTGGAGCCGCTCGATGTCAGCATGCTCGATGGTTATTTGTGCGGCGTGCTGATTCAGCCGATGCGCGTTCCGATCAGCCAGTGGTTGACTTTCGTCACCGACGTGGAAGGCGGAGTGTTGCCGCCGCGCTTCGATGTCACGCGGCTGCGCGAGCTGGCGACGCGCCGCTACGACGAACTGAATGACGCGATTGCGCGCCGGCAATGGTTCGATCCGTGGGTATTCGAACTGGAAGGCGACGACGAGCAAGCGCCGGCCGATGATGGCTTTGGCGACGAGGGCGCCGAAGACTCGGCGTCGATCGATGCGGTATATCCGTGGGTGGCCGGCTTTGCGACGGCACTGGACTTGTTCCCCGAACTCATGAAGCGCGACGCCAAAGCCCTGACGGAGCCATTGGCATTGGTCTACCGCCACCTGAGCCCTGACGATCTGGAAGACGCGGACGATCTGCTCGAAGAGATCGAATCGTTGGAGCCGCCCGTCGATTTGAGCGAAGCGGTGGAAGGCCTGGTGCGCGCGACCTTGCTGCTGGCTGACGTGGGCCGGCCGGTGATTGCGGTGAAGACCAATACGCCGCGTGGACCGCAGCGGTTCGGTGGCCGGCGTCCGCCACGGCGCTGATCCATCGCGTCATGCCAGGCTGGTCATGCGGCCTGTTGCTCGAACCAGCGCCGCGCATGCAGGCCCAGGCCGGTGACGACGCTTGCGAAGCGGTCGCCGCGCACCGTGCGTGCGGTCGGGAATTCGGCCGCGATGTTCTGCGCGAGCAGCCGCAAGCCCGTGGAGCCCCCGGTGAAATAAAGCGCGTCGATCTGATCGGCGCGCAAGCCGGCTTGCTGCACGGTGTCGCGTGCCGCATCGACGATACGTTGGATGTCGCCGCTGATCGCTTGCACGGCCTCGCCTTCAGTCAGCGTGACCGATAAGGCGCGCTCCACATGGCCCAGGTCGATGCGCGTGTTGCCACCTTCGGCCACGCTGATCTTCGCGTCTTCGGCGCGTGAGGCCAGCTCATGGCCGAGGTGGTCGGTGACGACGGTCATCAGCCGCCGATGGTGTGCAGCGTTGCCATAGAAGCTGCGCATCTGGCGCAGTTCGGCCACGCGCTGCGGGCTGTAGACGGTGTTGATGAGGTGCCAGGTCGCGAGGTCGAAGTACACCGTGCTTGGCACTTCACGCGGCGGTGCGCCGTTGACGCTGGGGCCCAACGCCCCATAGCCCAATTCGCGCAGGATGCTGGTCAATTCGACGCGGCGGTCGAAGTCGGTACCGGCGATGTGAACGCCGTGGTTGGCGAGGATGTCGCTGCGGCGGTCCAGTTTCTGCGCGTGCTGCGGGCCGACGCGCACCACCGAGAAGTCGGACGTGCCGCCGCCGATGTCGGCGATCAGTGCGAGCTGTTCACGATCGACACTTTGCTCGAAATCGAAGGCCGCGGCGATCGGTTCGTATTGGAACTGGAGGTCGGTGAACCCGACGGCGCGTGCGGCCGATTCGAGCGTGGCTTGCGCTTGTGCGTCGCGGGGCGCGTCGTCATCGACGAAGAACACCGGCCGGCCCAGCACCGCGCGCTCGATCGGGCGGCCCGCTTTCGCCTCGGCCAAGGTCTTCAGGTGTTTCAGATAGCCAGCGATGATGTCCAGGTACTTCACGCCGCGACCGCCGCCCACGTCGGTGGTTTGATCGACGAGGCTGCTGCCGAGAATGCTTTTCATCGACCGCATCAAGCGGCCGTCGATGCCATCGACATAAGCCGCCAGCGCGGCGCGGCCGAAGGCGCGCGGCGGGCCGTTGGTTTCCGGGCCGTCGACGAAATAGAAGACGGCGGTGGGCATCGTGGCGTGGCCAGGTTCCAGGTCGACCAGCTGCATTCCGCTGGCAGCGGGAATGGCGATGGCGGAATTGGAGGTGCCGAAGTCAATGGCGCAGTACATGGAAGTGGGCCTGTCAAAGACGTGGCGGCAAAAGGGGGGCGCGATTGTAGGCGCGACTACACTGGCTTTCGAAACACGGTTCTTCGGCGTTCATGCGCCGTGCTGGCGGCGCGGGCGCTGCGGGCTTGTTTTGATCGATGCCGGCGCTGCCGGCCACGCCTTTGTTCTGTCTTCTGTCAAGAAAGAGTCACCATGATCAAGTTCAACAGGCTGTTGCTGGTGGCAACCCTGGCCTCCTTGTCGATGCAAGCGGCGTTATCTGCCGATTCAGAGCCGCCCCCCAGCGGCGACAAGCTGGCCGCCGCGCGCCAGCAGATCGCTGCCAAGCAATGGCCGCGTGCGATCGAAGAACTTCAGCGTGTAAACGACGTCAGCAGCGCCGATTGGAATAACTTGATGGGCTACAGCCTGCGCAAGTCGAAGACGCCTGACCTCGCCGGCTCGGAGCAGTATTACGACGCCGCGCTCAACATCGATCCCAAGCACCGCGGCACGCTGGCCTATTCAGGCGAGCTGTACCTGATGAAGGGCGATTTGGCCCGCGCCGAGCAACGCCTGACAACGCTTGGCAAAGCCTGCGCTTCCAAATGCCCTGAATACCTGGAGCTGAAGAAGGCGATCGGCGACTACAAATCCCATGGCAACAAATGGGCGTCGAGCTATTGATTGAAGGCCGAGCCTGCCGCCGCAGGCTTGTCTTGCGTGCCAGGTTGGGGCGCGGGGCTGTCGCGCTGGGCCAGGGCCGCGAAGAATGCCTTTGAATCAGGCGGCCGCCATGCGCGGACCTTTGCCATCGGCGCTGGCGCCATAGAAACCGAAGTCGCCGATAGCAGGGCGCATGCCGCTCATCAATTCGGCCAGTGCCCGGCCGGAGCCTGCGCCATGCGTCCAGCCCAACGTGCCATGTCCGGCATTGATCCACAGGTTGTCGAGCTTGCTGCGGCCGATGTAGGGCACGTTGGTCGGTGTGCTCGGGCGCAGGCCGGTCCAGAAATTGGGCTCGCGCGTGTCTGCCACGCCAGGGAACAATTCTTCGTAACGCTTCACCAGTGACTGGCAGCGCACCTGCGAGGTCGCGTTGGTCAGCGTTGTGTCGTAGCCGGCCATTTCGGCCGTACCGGCAATGCGGATCGAGTCGCCCAGGCGGCTGATCGCAATCTTGCGGGCGTCATCGAGCAGGCTGACCACGCTCGCCTGATCCGGCTTCTTCAACTTCAGCGTGGCCGAATAGCCCTTGGCCGGGTAGATGTTGAGATAGATGCCCAGAGGCCTGAGCATCGGCCCGGTGAAGCTGCCCATCGCAGCCACGAAAGCATCGGCGCTCAGGGTGCGGCGCTCGCCTTGAGTTCGGTGGCCGACCTGCACGCCTTGCACGGCATTGCCGGCAGCATCAAAGCCGAGCACATCGTGTTCATAGAGAAAGGTGGCGCCGCGCTGCTGACAGCGCTTGGCCAATTCCTGCGTGAAGACACGGGCATCGCCCGATTCGTCCGACGCGGTATAGGTTCCGCCGGCCAGCGCGCCTTGGTAGGCACGCAGCGCCGGCTCGACCGCCAAGACCTGATCGCGGCTCAGCAACTGGCGGTCGACGCCGTGCGCACGCATCAGCTCAACCCCCGCGGCTGCGCCGTCAACATCTTTCTGTGTCGCAAAAAAATACAGGATGCCGCGCTCCAGCCGGTTGTATTGAATGCCGGTCTGCGCGACCAGGCTTTTCAGCGATTCATGACTGTAGCGGCCGAGCGCGACCAGTTGCGTGACGTTGCGCTCAAACGCGGCGTCGGTGCACTGCGACAGAAAGCTCAGGCCCCATCGCCATTGGTGGGGATCAAGCCGCGGGCGAAACAGCAGCGGAGAGTCGTCGCGGCCCAGCCACTTCAGCACCTTCAGCGGTGCGCTGGGGTGCGCCCAGGGTTCGCAGAAGCAGACCGAAATCTGCGCGCCATTGGCGAAGCTGGTTTCCAGCGCGGCATCGGGTTGGCGATCAACGACCGTGACCTCGTGCCCCTGTTCGAGCAAATACCAGGCGGTGCTGACACCGATGATGCCTGCGCCCATCACAACCACTCTCATCGTGTTCTCCGAAATCGCTATAACGGCTTAAGCAGCAATTGTGTAGCCACAGCGAACATCACGACGGCAACGCTGGCATCAATGCCTCGCCAGGCCGCTGGGTGCCTCAGCCAGCGCGAAGCCACCGAGGCGCCGTAGCCCAGCGTGGCGAACCAAAGCATCGAGGCGACACCGGCACCGAGTGCGAACTCGATGCGGCCGCTGCCGGGGTGCTGTGCGCCTACGCTGCCGAGCAGCACGACGGTGTCGAGATAGACGTGCGGGTTGAGATAAGTCATGGCGAGCGCGCTGCCCAGCGTCGCAGCCAGGCTGCCTGAGCCGCTGTTCGACTGTGTCAAAACACCCTGGCCACGCCAGGCTTGGCGGGCTGAGCGCAGGCCATAGATCAGCAGGAAGGCCGCGCCGCCATATCGGAAGGCCTGCAGCAAGAGCGGCGAAGACTGGATCACCGAGCCCAGGCCGAACACGCCGAGCGCGGTCAGCAGCCAGTCGGAGACGGTGCACAGCAGCACCACGGGCGCCACGTGCGTTCGCGCCAGGCCTTGCCGCAGCACGAGCGCGTTCTGGGCGCCGATGGCGACGATCAGGCCGGCCGTCATCAACAGGCCTTGAATGAATGCTGGAGACATCGGATCACCGCGCGAAAGCCCGAAGGGGCAAGGGTGCCGATTGTCTGAAGTCAGGCCGCCAAAGTGAAGCTACATTGATATTGATCGACTTCCATCGGAATTTCTAATGAAGGACCTGGACCCTGCCGGCCTCGAATGCCTGGCCGCACTGGCCGATGACGGCCACTTCGAACGCGCGGCGCAGCGGGTTGCGCGAAGGTGCGGTGCTCGGCTGCGTCACCTCGGTGCGCGAAGTGCTGCGTGGCTGCCGTGTGGTGCCGTTGGGTGTGATGCGCTACGTGGCGGTCGCCAGCCCCGGCTTTGTCGGCGAGCACCTGGGCGAAGGCCTCACGCGCGGCAACTTTGCCCGCCTGCCTTTCCTCGTGTTCAACCGCAAAGACGCGATGCATGAGCAATGGGTGAAACAGGCTTTCAAAGTGCGGGAGCCGCGCCTGCAGGCGCGCTTTGTGCCGTCGTCCGAAGCCTATGTTCAAGCCGCCTCAAGGGGGTGGGGCATTGGCGTGGTGCCTTTGCTGCAGGTGCAGAGCCTGCTGGATGGCGGTGCTTTGCAGGTGATTTACCCGGAGATCTCGTTGCCGATTCCGCTGTACTGGCATCAGTGGAAGCTCGGGCCTGAGAGCGCTGAGCCCTTTTCACGCAAGGGTCAGCTGGATCAGATTGGCGCGGCCTTGGCCGCTGGAGCGCAGGGCACGCTGGAGCAGCCCTGCGCGCCCGGTGATTTGAAAACGAAAAAGAGAGGCGTTTGAGCTAACCGCCTGAATCAGCGGTCGCTGGGGGCACTGCGGCGGCCCTCGATCTCGCGTGAGCGGTGCAATGGCAAGACCGGAGTGGCCGCGTGATGGTGCCAGGATGAATCTCGCGATGAGGTGGCGTACAGCGATGGAACGTCCGCACTGAACAGGCTAGGGTCGGACAAGCCCGCATCTTCGCCGGCCAGCAAAGCCGCGCCCGCTAAGGCGGCTAACAACGTGGACCAGGTGAGCGCACGCAGCGATCGGCCGTTC
Source organism: uncultured Rhizobacter sp. (assembly GCA_964242145.1). Taxonomy (GTDB): domain Bacteria; phylum Pseudomonadota; class Gammaproteobacteria; order Burkholderiales; family Burkholderiaceae_C; genus Rhizobacter. Next base: position 65,456 of record CAXTCD010000002.1, on the reverse strand, counting down.
ATAAAGCTCCATTCGAGGCTGGTTTGTCGGATTGCGGCGACAGTACCTGCAACAACCTTAGTAGCCAGCGTAAGAAATTGCCACCCCTATAACAAAGCAACCGCATTTGCATCAGCAGGCGCACGATGTGGGCTTCAAATGGCGAGGAACAACGGCTCAGTTCGTGCCATCAGTCTGCGCGCCTAAGCCCACACTGACACGCATTGTGCGAACCGAATCGATAGGAGTGATGCGCCATGAACTTGCTGTCCGGATTAACTTGGCTGACGATGCTGACGGTCTTGCGGCGCCGTCCTCGCCGCGAAACGCCGGACCTTGCAGACATGGGGACCGCCTTCGGCCTGGATGCCAGCGTCGACGCCGATTCCAAATTTGTCGACCCGGCGGCCAGTGATCGGGGTTTCAACACCGCCTCGTCTTCATGGAGCCGGCGCGTCTCACGCCAACCGCCGCGCTGAAGGCCTCACCGCTTCCCTGTCGACTGTGACCGGCTGGTATTTCCTGAAACGGTCAGGTTGCAAACTGACTTGATGGTTTCTAGGGGATTGCCAAGCCTTAAAATGCGGCATGGCAAAAGTGTCTTTCAGAGAGCAAGTGCTTCGCGCCCGCGAAGATGCGATCGTTCTGTCGGTGAACCGGCTGCTGGCCGAAAAAGGCTTCGAGATGATGACGGTCGACGAAGTCGCGGCCGATGTCGGGATTGCGAAGGCCAGCCTCTACAAGCATTTCAGTTCGAAAGAAGAGCTGGCCGGCGCGGCGATGGTGCGCATCATCGAACGCACTCTGGCCTTCACGGCCAGCCTGCGCACGGACCATCCGAAGGCTTTGGCCATCGAACAATTGAAGGCCGTTGCGCGCTGGACGATGCAGGTGCAGCTCGCCGGTGAAATGCCATCGCTGCCAGCCCAGAACTCGGCGCTGCGAGCCTCGCTCGTCGCCAACAAGCTCTATATCGAACGATTGATGGTGCTCAGTGACGAACTCGGCGCCTGGATTGCCGCAGCCCAACTCGCGGGCGACCTGAACCCTCGGCTGCCGCCACAGATCGCGCTCTACACCTTGTTTGCCCGCGCCTGCGACCCGGTGCTCAGCCTGTTGAAGGCAAGTGGCCAGCACAGCGACGAGCAGATCATCGAGATGCTGCTCAGCACCTGCTTCGACGGCATCTGCGGGCGTGCTGCTGGGTCATGACCCGCCGCCGCGAGGCCGCCGCTTGAGTGGCCGCTTTCTCTTGCCGATCTCTTCGCACGCCTGACGAACCCGTATCACCGGCCTGCCGGAGAAGCAACGACAATCGCCGCCTACGGCAGCTTGTGCCGACAACATGACCAGGATGAGACGTGGATCTGAACGTACCGATTGTGATTTTTGATGAGCTGACGGAAACGATCGTGAAGTCGTCCGGCATCCTCGACTTGGCCAGCGGCGACATCCGCAATGTGGAGTACGAGGATTACGACAAGGGAGAGCAGGGCTTGCCCGCCGAAGACGAGGAATACGAGTTCACCTCCGGCCTGCTGTCGTATGGCGGCAAGGAAGTGGAGTTCCGGGTCGACGTGAATATCGGCACTGGCCGTTACTCTGTCACGCCGAGTGAACTGCTCGAACTCAAAGGTCGCGCGGCCAAGCTGTTCACCCAGCCGCCGGGCGGCTCGGGCCCCCGTCCGAAGTAAGCTGGCCGGGCGCCGCTCAGGCAGGCGCCGCCGGCTTCGGCGTGACCGGGCGCATCAGCCCTTCCTGGGCGACCGAGGCGACTAGCCGGCCATCGTGCGTGAAGATGCTGCCGCGGCAAAAGCCTCGCGCGCCGCCTGCAAACGGCGATTCAGTGCTGTACAGCAGCCATTCGTCCATGCGGAATGGGGCATGGAACCACATCGCATGGTCGAGGCTCACGCCCTGCACATTACCTTTCAGGAAGCTCAGGCCGTGCGGCAGCAAGGCCGAGCGCAGCAGGCCAAAATCTGACGAATAGGCGAGCATCGCTTGATGCAGCACCGGGTCATCGGGCAAGTGGTCCGCTGCTCGGAACCAGTAATCGCTGCGCGCCGGCCGCGGCGGCGGGTCCAGCAGATCAAGTGGCTCGACCTCGCGGATCTCGATCGCCGTCTCGGCATGCAAAAAGGTCAACACCCGGGCGGGCACCGACTCGGCGTGTTGCTGCCCGTGTTTGTGACGCAGTACATGGTTGCTCAGCAGTCCTTCCGGTCCGGGCACCGTGCGCATCGGGGCGCTGTGTTCGGCGCCCTGCTCATGGATGTGGAATGACGATGCGATCGACGTCATAGACGATCTTGGCTTCCTTATCTCCCGGGCGAAGAAAATAGGCATGCAGTGAATGGACCTGGCGCGAGCCCTCGACGGTGAGCGCCGCGGCCATCAAGGCCTGGCCGAGCACCTGGCCACCAAACACGCGCGGGCTACCCACATCGCTGCTGATACCGCGAAAAAGGTTGTGCTCCAGGCGTTCTACCTGCAGCAGTTCGATGAGTTCTTGAACCTGGGCTTTCATGGCGGAATGATCGCATGCACCGGCCTGTCAGCAGCGCATGCCTTGATGGTGTGCCAGCGCTGAAGCGCACCAACCGCTTGTGGCGCTGCACCCTTTTTGAGCTGTCAGTTTGTCCGGGCTTTCAAGGGACAGACATACGGTCATAAGGCACAACCCCTACCATCGGCGCCAATTTCTGGGCGCTCTGCCCGGCATTCTTTGACCTAAGCCTTCCGCCGCCATGCCTTTGCCGACTTCCCTTCACGAACCTTTCACCTTCCGCCAGTCGACTCAGGCATGCCTGCTTGCTGCAATGTTGATGGGGCTGTCTCACCCGCTGTGGGCCGCCGAGCCTGAGACCCCACTGACGCATTGCGCCGAGATCGGGCCTTCGGCCGATCGTTTGACCTGCTACGACAAGCTGGCCGGCCGCGCACCGCCGCCGCCGGTGGCTGAAGGCTCGTCGACCAGTTCGCAGCTGGCGCAGAAGAACGCGCCGGTGCCTGCGGCCAATGGCGAGCGCGCCGCCTCCAGCCTGCTGTCGCGCTACTGGGAACTGGACGACGAAGACAAGCGCGGCACCTTCAACTTCACCGGCTACAAGCCGAACTATGTGCTGCCGGTGCACAAGACGAGCCGCATCAACCGCGGCCCTCAATCGCCGACCCAGGCAGAGGTGTCTCGGCCGGACTACCGCACCGTCGAAGCCAAATTCCAGCTCTCGCTGCGCACCAAGGTCGCTCAAGACTTCGGCCTGCCGAATGCCGATGTGTGGCTTGCCTTCACGCAGCAAGCGATGTGGCAGATCTGGAACGGCAAAGACTCCAAGCCGTTTCGCAACACCGATTACGAGCCCGAGCTGATCTATGTCGTGCCGACACCGAAAGGCCTGCGCAACCTGCCATTCGGTTGGCAATGGCGCTTTGGCCAAGTGGCGCTGGCGCACCAATCGAACGGGCAATCGGACCCGCTGTCGCGCAGCTGGAACCGCGTGTACCTCGGGGCCGGTTTCGAGAAGGGCAATCTGTCGCTGACGACCCGGCTGCTGCATCGCCTGAAAGAAGATGTCGAGACCGACAACAACCCGGATCTCATTGGCTACCGCGGCCGTGGCGAGTTCCAGCTCAACTGGACGCCCGGCATAGCCACCGCTTCGCTGCTGTACCGCTCCACGCTCAAGTCCACGCACTTCGGCGCCACGCAACTGGAGTTCACTTACCCGGTGATGCGTGATGCACCGAACGGCCTGCGCTGGTACCTGCAAGCCTTCAGTGGCTATGGCGAGACCTTGACCGACTACAACTTCCGCCAGACGAGCGTCGGCGCCGGCCTTACCTTCTTGCAGTTTTGACGCACGGCCGGGTTCGCATCGGCCTGTCGGGTTGGCGCTATCCGCCGTGGCGGGGCGCGTTCTACCCACGTGGGCTCGTGCAGCGCAAGGAGCTGGCCTACGCCGCGCAGGCCATGGCCAGCATCGAGATCAACGGCTCGTTCTATTCGCTCCAGCGGCCCGGCACCTGGGCGGAGTGGTTCCACGACACGCCGGATGACTTCGTCTTCAGCATCAAAGGCCCGAAGCTGATCACGCACTTGCGGCGTCTGGTCGACATCGAGTTGCCGCTGGCGAACTTTCTGGCCTCCGGGCTGCTGCAGCTGCGGCAAAAGCTCGGGCCCATCCTGTGGCAATTCCCGCCGCAGCTGGCCTTCGACCCGGCGCGCTTCGAGCCTTTTCTGGCCGGCCTGCCGCGTGACACCGACCAGGCGCGTGCGATCGCGAAATCGCATGACGCGCACATGGCCAGCAGCACCTGGTTGGGGCCGGTACCGACGCAGCCGATGCGCCATGCGGTGGAGGTGCGCCACACCAGCTTTCTGTGCGAAGACTTCATTCACTTGCTGCGTGAATACCAGGTCGCGCTGGTGGTGGCCGACAGCGCCAAGCGCTTTCCCGAGACCTTCGATGTGACGGCCGATTTCGTCTACATCCGCCTGCATGGTTCGACCGAGCTTTATCGCAGCGGCTATGACGATGCCGAGCTGACACAGTGGGGCGACCGCATCCGCTCGTGGAGCCAGGGCGCGCACCCCAACGATGTGCCTTTGCTGGGCGCCAAGCCGCCCGGCCGCGCACGGCGCGACGTGTATTGCTACTTCGACAACACCGACAAGATGAAGGCCCCCGGCGATGCGATGAAGCTCGCCGAGCAACTGGGCGTCACGCCCGCGGCGCCGGCCTCGCTGTGGGACTAGCGGCGCTTTAGCGCGGCCGGATCGATCCGTTCAGTACCGCGCCCTTCGTGGCCAGCAGCTGTTCAAGTGCTGACAGGTAAAGCGCATCAAAGCCGGCGCGATGCAGCGGCGGTGTCGCATTGCGCAGGAAATGGCACAGGTTGGCGGCGGCCGGCGGGGTTGGAGAATGCTGCAGATAAGCACGGGTGAACTCGCTGCCGCCGCGGGCGACTTCGCGCATCAGCGCCAGCGTGAACAGGCCTACGCCATCAATCAGCGCCGAGCCCCGGTCTTCTGCCAGCCGCTGCAGCAACTGCGGCCCGAGCGCCGTGCGCGGGACGGGGCCGCTGGGCAAGGTGCGCAGCAGGTCAGTGCAGGCATCGAGGTAAGCGGCCAACGTCGCATCACCGCGCTCGAACACCATCACGGCGTTGTTGATGCCGTGCACCGGCACGGCGCTGCCGTCATTTCCGACCTTCAGGAACAGCTCTTTGGCGAATGCATGCCCGGTGCCGATGGGCAAGCGGAACGAATCGGGCGCGAACACCAGCACGTCGGCATCGATCCAAATGGCGCGTGAAGCACGGCCTTCCGCCAGCGTTTGCTGTAGCCACTGCAAGCGGCACAGGTCGGTCACGGCATAGAGGTTATCGCCACAGCGCTCGCGCGCCCACTGCGGCACAAGCGTAAAGAAGCGGTCGTCCATGAACTCGTGGCGCCAACCCTGGCTGCGTGCCCAGCCTTCGACGCTGCGCAGGCACGCGGTGATCCAGCGCGGAACGTCGTGGATCCGGTAGGACTGCAGAACAACGGTGTCGATGGTGCAGGCTCTTCAACGAGGAGCTTGCACTTTACGACGCATCGCTGGCTGTCGGCCGCCCGTTCCCTCAGGCCGCCTGCTTCAGGGCGAGTTGCCAGTCTGATTCCAGCTGAGCCCACTTGGCACGCGCACTCACGAGATGCCGCTCCTTCACATGGCCATAGCCGCGAATGTCTTCCGGGATGTGCGCGATCGCAACGGCCAAGTGCAGGTTGCGTGCGTGGAGGTCAGGCAGCAGCGCTTCGATGGACGCGCGGTACTCGTCGATCAAGGCCCGCTCGGTGCGGCGCTCGGCGGTGCGGCCGAACGGGTCGAAGGCCGTACCGCGCAAGCCCTTCAGCCGGGCCAGCACGCGAAAGGCGTTTTGCATCCAGGGGCCGAATGATTGCTTCTGGGCCTCGCCCTTCGCGTTCTTCTTCGACAGCAGGGGCGGCGCGAGGTAATGTTTCAACTGGTAGTCGCCTTCGAACTGCGCGGCGATCTGGCTCAGGAAGCTCGGGTCGGTGTGCAGCCGCGCTACCTCGTATTCATCTTTGTAGGCCATCAACTTGAAGAGGTAGCGCGCGACGGCTTCCGTCAGCTTTAGCGAACCAGGGCCTGCCGAGACCCGCACTTGTTCTTCCGCGGCCTTCACCCGATCCACAAACGCACGGTACTGCGCGGCGTAGCTGGCGTTCTGATAGGCAGTTAGGAATTTTTCTCGCTGCGCGATCAGTTCGCGCAGAGGCTGGCTTTTGCGAACGAACTCGATCACCTGCGCCGTGGCGGTCAAAGCCTTCACCGCCGCCGGGTCGTGAGCGGCACGGCGGCCCCATTCAAAAGCAAGCTGGTTGTTCTGCACCTGCACGCCGTTCAGTTCGATTGCGCGCATCAGCGAGGCATGGGCCAAAGGCACCAGGCCCTTCTGCCACGCGTAGCCCAGCATCAGCGGGTTGGTATAGAGCGAATCGCCGACCAATTGCACCGCCAGATGCTCGGCATCCAGCAAGCCGACGTGAGATGCGCCGACGGCGTCGACGATCGCCTTTTCACAGCTCGCGCCGGGGAACTGCCAGTTCGGGTTGCTGACGAACGATGCGGTCGGCGAGCCATGGGTGTTCAGCGCGACAAAGCTGCGGTCCTCCCGCATCACCGCCAGCGTGCTGGCGTTCGCCCCAACGATCGGGTCACAGGCAATCACCAGGTCGGCTTCGGCGGTACCGACCTTGGTGGTGTGGATGAACTCGGCGCGGTTGGCGATCTGCACATGGCTCCAGGTGCTGCCGCCCTTTTGCGCCAGGCCCGCGGCGTCCTGCGTCACGATGCCCTTGCCTTCCAGATGCGCGGCCATGCCCAGCAACTGGCCGATGGTGATCACGCCGGTGCCGCCGACGCCCGCGACCACGATGCCCCAGACCTGTTCGTCGTCACTGCGCGCCAGTGGGAGCAGGGGTTCCGGCGGCGGCTTCAGCGACGACAGCGCGGGCCGCGCCGGCTGGGCTTGCGCGGAGGTTTTTAACCGCCCGCCTTCCACCGTGACGAAGCTCGGGCAGAAGCCGTTGACGCAGGAATAGTCCTTGTTGCAGGTGTTCTGGTTGATGCGGCGCTTGCGGCCGAAAGGCGTTTCGACCGGCTCGACGCTCAGGCAATTGCTTTGGGTCGAACAATCGCCGCAGCCTTCGCAGACCAGTTCATTGATCACCACGCGCTTGGCCGGGTCGACCATCGTGCCGCGCTTGCGGCGGCGGCGCTTCTCGGTGGCGCAGGTCTGGTCATAGATGATCGCGCTGGTGCCCTTGATCTCGCGGTAGTCGCGCTGCAGGCGATCCAGCTCATCGCGGTGATGCACAGCCACATCCGGCGTCAGGTCGGCGCCGAGGTATTTCTCGGGCTCGTCGCTCACGATGCACAAGGCGCTGACCCCTTCGGCCTTCAGGCTGCGCACGATCTGCAACACCGAGTGGCCTTCGGGCCGCTCGCCGATGCGCTGGCCACCGGTCATCGCGACGGCATCGTTGTAGAGGATCTTGTAGGTGATGTTGACGCCCGATGCGATGCTCTGGCGAATCGCCAGGCTGCCGCTGTGGAAGTAGGTGCCGTCGCCGAGATTCGCGAACACGTGCGGCTCGGTCGTGAACGGCGCCTGGCCGACCCATGACACGCCTTCGCCGCCCATCTGCGTGAAGGTGCTGGTGCTGCGGTCCATCCACAGCACCATGTAGTGGCAGCCGATGCCACCCAGCGCGCGTGAGCCTTCCGGCACGCGGGTCGAGGTGTTGTGCGGGCAACCGCTGCAGAAATAAGGCAGGCGGTCGCCACTTTGGATGTTGAGCGTTTGCAGGCTGCGCTCTTTGGCTTCGATCAATGCCAGCCGGGCATCGATGCGAGCAGTGGTGTCGGCATCGACGCCGAGCTTCTTCAGCCGCTTGCCGATGGCCTTCGCGATGATCGCGGGTGTCAGGTCGGCCTGCGCGCGCAGCAGCCAATTCGATGAAGGGTTGGGCTGAGACCACTCACCGCCGGTCTGGTCATGCTCGGCTTCGTCGAACTTGCCCAGCACATTGGGCCGCACATCGGGCCGCCAGTTGTAGAGCTCTTCCTTCAACTGGTATTCGATGACCTGACGCTTTTCTTCGACCACGAGGATCTCTTGCAGCCCGAGCGCGAAGTCGCGGGTGATCGTCGCTTCGAGCGGCCACACGACATTGACCTTGTGCAGGCGGATGCCCAGGTGGCGGCAGTCGTCATCGGACAGGCCGAGGTCATGCAGCGCCTGGCGCGTGTCGTTGTAGGCCTTGCCGCTGGCGATCAGGCCGAAGCGATCGGCCTGCCCGCTGTTCGGGCCGGAGATCACGTTATGGTTGAGCTTGTTCGCGCGTATATAAGCCAGCGCGGCATACCACTTGTGATCCATCAACCTGGCTTCCTGCTCCAGCGGCGCATCGGGCCAGCGGATGTGCAGGCCGCCGGGCGGCATCGCAAAGTCTTCGGGCAGCACGATGTGAACGCGATCAGGGTCGACGCTGACGCTCGACGACGATTCGACGATCTCCTGAATCGTCTTCATGCCGGCCCAGACGCCCGCGAAGCGGCTCATCGCAAAGGCATGCAGGCCCATGTCGAGGATGTCTTGAACGCTCGACGGAAAGAACACCGGCAGGCCGCAAGCCTTGAAGAGATGGTCGCTCTGGTGCGCGGCGGTGCTGCTCTTCGAGATGTGGTCGTCGCCGACCACGGCGATCACGCCGCCATGCTTTGCCGTGCCGGCCATGTTGGCATGCTTGAACACATCGGCGCAGCGGTCGGCGCCCGGCCCTTTGCCGTACCAGAGGCCGAACACGCCATCGAACTTCTTGCTTTGCGGATAGAGATCGAGCTGCTGCGTGCCCCACACGGCCGTGGCGCCCAGTTCTTCATTGACGCCCGGCTGGAACACGATGTTCTGCGCAGAGAGGTGCTTCTTGGCGGCCCACAGCGCCTGGTCATAGGTGCCGAGCGGCGAGCCGCGATAGCCGCTGATGAAGCCTGCGGTGTTCAAGCCGCGCATCGCATCGCGTGTTTGCTGCAGCATCGGCAGCCTCACGAGGGCCTGCACGCCGCTCATGAAAGCACTGCCGTGGGCCAGGCTGTATTTGTCTTCGAGGCTGACGGTTTCCAGTGCTTGGCGCACGGATTCGGGCAAAGGGGCATTCATCGTGGTTGTCTCCTGGGATGAGCGTCGGCGGCCGCTGATGGCGGCTCGCCGCGGGGTGCCGGCTGCGAATCAGTGTAGGGAGATGGGCTGGAGGTGTCTTTTCTTTGTTTGCCCGATATGGCGGTGCATCAGCAATAATCTTTCGTCTGAGATGGATATGGATATCGAATGACGCTCAAAAAGCCCTTTCAAGGGAAAACCAGCAAAGCTCTCGAAGAGGCTGATGAGCCCCACGGCAGCAGCCTGGATCGCTATGACGTGTTGATCCTGCGCGAGCTTCAGGCCGACGCACGACTGTCGAATGCCGAACTGGCCGCGCGCATTGGCTTGTCGGCCGCGCCGACCTGGCGGCGCGTCAAATGGCTTGAAGACCAGGGCTTCATCACGGGTTATCGGGCCGAGCTCGATCGCCGCAAGATCGGCCTCGGTGTACTGGCCTTTGTGCGTGTCGATGCCGAGCGCAACACCGGCAGTGCCACGCGCACTTTGGAAGCCGCAATCTGCAAATTGCCCGAAGTCATCGCCTGCCACTACATTTCAGGCACCGGCACTTTCGAGCTGCAAGTTATGGCCACCGATCTCGATGCGTTCTCCCGCTTTTCCATTGAGACCTTGCTCAACTTGCCCAACGTCAAAGACATCCACACCAGCTTCTCTCTCGGGGAAGTGAAAGCCGGGGGCGCGTTGCCGCTGTCGCACCTGGCGGCCGCTCGCGCGGCCCAGTGAATCGCCCACCATGACGAGCCTTGCCGACCGCTTGCTGGGCACCGATCCCAAACAGCGTTTGCGCTTGGTTCAATGCGGCATGGCCACGCTGCTGTCGCTGGGTGGCATCGGCAACATGGCTTATCTGGTCTGGGCAGGGTTGGCGCCTGCGCGGCCGGCGCTGGTCTGGTCGCTGGTGCTGCTGATCGGCTTTGCCGGTTTCTTCGCGGTGATCCGCAGCGGCTTCAACCTGCGCTTTGCCGAGCCCTCGCTGACGATCGCGCAGATGGTGTTTGCGATTTTGATCACCGCAGCAGGCTATGTGCTGGCCGGCCAAGGGCGCGGCGCTGCCTTCCCGATCCTGATGGTGATCTTCATGTTCAGCATGTATTCGCTGCCACCGATTCAGGTGCAGCGGGTCGCGCTGTTCGCCGTCGTGGTGTTCGCCATCACGATGGCCACGATGGCGAATGTCGACCCTGGGGTCTTTCAGCCCGCGGTGGAATGGAGCCACTTTTTGATGATCGCGATCATGGTGCCGGCGGTCGCCGTGCTCGCGGGCCAGTTGAGCCAGCTGCGCGAACGGCTGCGCTCGCAGAAAAAGGAATTCGCCGTGGCGCTGGCGCGCATCCAGGAGTTGGCCACACGCGATGAGCTCACCGGCCTGATCAACCGCCGCCACATGCTGGAGTTGATGGAGCAGGAGCGGCAGCGCGGTGTGCGCTCTGGCCAGACCTTCTCGCTGGCCGTGATCGACATCGACGACTTCGCCGCCATCCAGCAGGTGCAAGGCCCCGCGTTCATCGAGAACCTGCTGCAGCGCTTCTCGCGCGAGATGCTGAGCGTCATTCGCATCTCGGATTTGCTGTGCCGCTGGAGCGACCGGGAGTTCCTGTTGATGCTCTCCGACACGCGGGCTTCGATGGGCCGGCTGAGCGTCGAGCGGCAGCGTGAGCGCATTCAAGGCATCGTGCTCGCCACCCCCAGTGTGCCGGTGCAACTGAGCTTTTGTGCCGGCGTGACTGAGCACCGCGCCGGAGAAACCGTCGAGCAGACCGTCGAGCGCGCCGCGCAAGGCTTGGTGTCGGCGCAGTCGGCGGGCCGCAACCGCGTCAATCTGGTCTGAACCGAACCGACGGGTTTGAGCTGACGAGCTGCTGAAGCGCAGTCTTTGCGCCAGGCGCCGCACCGTGGCGCCGCCGGCCTAACGCGGCACCGCCACGAATCTCCCCAGTGCCCGAGGGCTGAGCGCAGACATCTCGCGGGGCTCGCGCAGGTGAGCGGCTTGACGGGCCGTCCGGCGCTTGCCGGACTTGCGAACGCGGGTGGCGTGTGCTTTCGCACGGCGCGCGGCCAATCAAGCCTCATGCGAGGCTGTGCTTGGTCGATAACGGGCGAGACATGAATCAAACAACCGTTTCGCAATGGACTGCGGCACTTCTCGGGCGTGATCTGAGCCAGCGCATGCGTGTGCGGCAAACGCTGGAAGGCTTGGCGTTTTACATCGCGCTCTCCGGGCTGCTGGGCGCGGCTGCGCTGTGTGGGCTGATCGATGCCACGGCCACAGCCGTTCTGACGGCGGTGCTGTTGAGCGCCAGCCTCGGCGTGTGCGCCTTCGTGCGCAGCGGGCTTAACCTGCGCTTGCCGCTGGACCGTGAGCTTTCCGTGGCGCAGGGCTTGTGGTGCGTGGCTGCGGCCTGTGCTGCTTATGCCGTCGCAGGCCCGCTGCGCGGAGCGATGCTGGCGGTGCTGCCGGCGGCGATGCTGTTGGGCGTGTTCTGCCTGACGCCGCTACAGGCCCGTTGCCTGGGCTTGATCGCGGTATTGGCCCTGGCGGGCACGCTGGGCACCTGCGCGCTGGCGTGGCCCGGCCAGTTTCCGCCAGCCCAGGAAGCCCTGCATTTCGTGCTGGCCACGGTGCTGATCGGCGCCAGCGTGTGGGCCGCGGTGCGCTTGACCGAATTCGGCGAATCGCTGCGCCTGGCGCGGCAGAAACTGGACGACGCAGTGGCTCAGAGCCGCTTGCTGATCACCCAGGATGAGCTGACGGGCCTGTCGAACCGCCGTCACATGATGTCGTTGATCGTCATCGAGCGGGCGCGGCAGCAGCGGCACCGCGATCCGATCAGCGTGGTCGTGCTCGACATCGATTTCTTCAAGCGCATCAACGAAAGCTGGGGCCAGCCGTCGGGCGATGAGGTCTTGCAGATCTTTGCCGATGTCGTGATCCATGCCATGCGTGCCGGTGATGCGTTAGCCCGATGGGGCGGCGAAGAGTTTTTGCTGATGCTGCCCGAGACGGCGGCCGACAGCGCGCTGATGTGCGTCGAGCGCATCCGCAAGCAATTGGCTTCGCGCTCTTTCGAGCACATCGGCCGCGACATCCAGGTCACCTTCTCGGCCGGCATCAGCGAATGCACGGTCGGCGATCGCATGGAATTGGCCATCGAGCGCGCCGACCGGGCGATGCACAAGGCCAAGACCCAAGGCCGCAATCGCAGCGCGCTGGCCTGAGGCCGGCGTGCTGGTGCGGCGCTAAAGCCGCGCCAACAAGCGGCGAGCCACCGCAGCTGCCGTGATGTCGCCGGTCATCTGTGCCCGCACGATCGACCCTTCGGTGATCATCAGCGCTTCCTCGGCCGCTTGACGCGGCCTGGCGTGGCCGATGCGCTGCGCCAGCGCCAGCAGGCAATCCTGCAACTCGTCTTTGTGGCTTTGCGCGACGCTGAAGGCCTCGCCCGCCGGGCCACCCTCGGCCAGCAGATTGATGAAGGCGCAGCCACGGAAGTCGGGCTCGGCGAACCATTCCTGCAACACCTCGGCCACCCGCTCGAACCCGTTGCCCCGGCTGGCGCACAGCGCTTCCAGTCGATCGGCGAACGAGGCCATCCAGCGCTGATGGCGCAGCCGCAGGTAAGCCAGCACCAGGTCGTCCTTCGACGGGTAGTGCCGGTAGAACGAGGCCTTGGCGACGCCCGACTCGGCAATGATCCGGTCGATGCCCACTGCCCGCGTGCCTTCGGCGTAGAAGAGGCGCACGGCGGTTTCCAGAATGCGCTCGGGTGCGGGCAATTCATCGATCGGTCGGAGGGACAAGCGGGCAGCGAAAGTCATGGCTGCAGTTTGACAGACGGACCGGTCTGTCTCAAGATGTAGACAGATCTGTCTACATGATGGGATGCCCGCTCAACCGTGTGGCACCCGTGCATTCAGAAGTTCCTGCTCCGCTCAACCGATGAGGCTTTGCCGATGTCACTCCCGCTTGCCCGCCCGCCCGTTCCGCCTTTCACCGAAGACAGCGCACGCCAGAAAGTTCGCCTGGCCGAAGATGCCTGGAATTCACGCGAGCCGGGTCGCGTGGCCGCGGTCTATACCGAAGACACGCGCTGGCGAAACCGCGCCGAGTTTCCGGTCGGGCGCGCGCAGGTGCGCGAATTTCTGCAGCGCAAATGGGCGCGTGAGCTGGATTACCGCTTGATCAAGGAGCTGTGGGCTTTCGGTGGCCCGCGCATCGGCGTCCGCTTTGCCTATGAGTGGCATGACGACGCCGGCCAATGGTTTCGAAGCTATGGCAACGAGAACTGGGAGTTCGATGCCAACGGCCTGATGTTGCGGCGTTATGCCAGCATTAACGACCTGCCGATTCAGCCGGCGCAACGCCTCTTCCATTGGCCGCTGGGCCGCCGGCCGGATGAGCACGCGGGTTTGAGTGAGCTCGGGCTTTGACCGGGAAGCTGCCGGGCCTGCGGTCCGTCAAGCTCGCGGCCTTAGCTCTTCGGCCACAGCACCCACAAACGCAGCGGCTGCTTCATGCGGCCGGCCTGTGATTCGGCGGTGTCGCCCCAGCCCCAGAAATAGTCGGCCCGCACCGCACCGGTGATCGCGGTGCCGGTGTCTTGCGCCATCACCAGCCGGCGCAGCGGCGTGTTCGACAGCGGCTCGGTGCTGTCGAGCCAGACCGGCGTGCCGTACGGAATGCTTTGTGTATCGACCGCGATCGAGCGGCCCGGCGTCAATGGCACGTTCTGCCCGCCGCGGGGGCCGACCGACGCGTCCGGCAGCGGCTCTTCGCGAAAGAACACATAGCGCGGGTTGCTCCACAGCAGCTCATTGACGCGCTTCGGGTTGATGCGCGCCCAGGCCTTGATTGCCGGCCACGAGGCCTGGTCGGCGCGCAACTCGCCTTGCTCGATCAGCCATTTGCCGACCGACTTGTAAGGCTGGTCGTTGTGGCCGGCGAAGGCCACGCGCAGCAGCTTGCGTTGGCCGTCGGCTTCGGTCAGCTGCAGCCGGCCCGAGCCCTGGATCTGCAGGATCAACGCGTCGAGCGGATCGGCGACATAAGCCAGCACGCGGCTGCGCAACGCGGCCTGCGCGACGGGCAGCGTGTCGATCTGCTGGCGCGTCCAGTAAGGCTTGCGGGTGGCAAGGTCGGCCGGCGCGGCATGCAACGGGATGCGATAAGGACCGCGCGGCTTGCGCGTGGCTTCGACCAGCGGCTCGAAGTAGCCGGTCATCAGGCCTTCGCTGTTGCCGTCGAGGGCTTCGACGCGCCAGGGCTGCAGGCGTCGGCGCAGCCAGGTTCGGGCCGCCAGATCGTTGGCTGGTGCCGCGTTGCGGGCTTCGGCGCAGACACGGCCCCATTCCGGCGCGGGCTTGTCGCAGCCGCGCAGCAAGGCGGGCCACAGTTCGGTGACGGCGTCAGTTTCCCAGCCGGGCAGTTCAGCCCAATCGGCCGCCACCCAGCGCGCGTGCGGGCGCGGCAACTGGGCCGCGGTGGGGGATGGCATCGAGGGCGGTGCACCGGGTGCTGTCTCGGGTGCCGTGGGCGTGGACGGCTCGGGTGGATAAGGCGCGGTGACGCAGCCGGCCAGGGCAATCGCCAGCCCTCCTAGAATCGCTGCGCTTCGGCCTCGAAGCTTCCAGCCCGCGCTGGAATCCAACCACCGCCTGCCACCTCCGAAAACGTTCATCATGGGTCTGCTTTTGCTTGAAGCGCTTGGCGCCTTGGCCGTGCTGCTGTTGATTGTGTGGTGGACGATGTTTTCCGGCCGCAAGAACGGCGAACGCGCCGACGAGGACCGCCCGGACTGAGCCTGGCGCCGCGCAGAAGTTCAGGCAGATTTCGGCGGCAGCATGAACGACATCGGTCTGCGCCAGAGCCGGCTGCGGATCGCGCGGTAAATGCGGCTGCGGTCGTTCAGGCGGATGCCGCGTGAGCGCAGTGCCACCTTGAACGCGAGAAAGAAGCTGACGCTGAGGTTGAGCGCCGCCGTGACCGGTATGCCGGCCGCACACCACCAGAAGGCGCTGTCGTGCAGCACCCCGAAACCCAAGGCGCCGACCGCAGCGGCCAGTTGGCCGGTGGACAGCGTCACGTGCCGGACCTCGATCGGCAGGCCGAAGAAGGTGCCGACCACCGGCACAATGCCCAGCATCAGCCCGAGCGAGATGTTGGCGGTGAGCCCCGAAATGTTGTTCCGCCAGTAAAGCGACCAGCGCTGTGCACGGGCCGCGCCGAGGCGGGCCACAAAGTTCGGGTTCCACGCAATCGCGCTGTCGATGCGGTGCCAGACGAACCAGTTCTCGACCCAGCCGGCGATGATCGATGCGCTGAACAGCAGCACGCCGGTGAAGGCGGCGAAAAGCGGTGTCGGCCCGAGCAGCGACAGCGAATGCAGCACGTGCTCGGCGTCTTTCGGGCCGACCAGCGGCGCACCGAAGGCGGCCTTGCAGGCGTATTGCACGCCCAGCACCAGCGGCGCGACGAGCGTCAGATTGCCAAGGATGCCGGCGGCCTGCGAGTGGATCAGGTTGGCCACTTCATCGACAAAGCCTTCGACGGCCGCATCGGTGGTCACGTCGTTGAGCTTGTCGGCCATCGCCGGCGCGGTCATCGCAGGCTGCTTGGTGGCCACGGTGAAGTGCATCAGGTGGATCAGCACGAAGCTGCCGGCGTAATTGACGCCGGCCCAGAAGCCGGCCCAGAACGCGGTCAGCCCGATCGCCATCACGAAGAACTTCATGAAGGTCGTGGCGGCCAGCACCGCGCCACCTCCGCATGCCGCACGCAGCATCGCACCATAGGCGCTGCGATCGCGGGTGATGTAGCGCTCGCCGGCCTCAGCGCTGCGCTCGGCGACCTTGCGCGCCAGCAGCGAGTAATGCTGCGCAAACAGTGCGCGGATGCTGCGCCGCGAACCGGCGGTGCGCACCAGCCC
Source organism: uncultured Rhizobacter sp. (assembly GCA_964242145.1). Classification (GTDB taxonomy): domain Bacteria; phylum Pseudomonadota; class Gammaproteobacteria; order Burkholderiales; family Burkholderiaceae_C; genus Rhizobacter. Next base: position 49,320 of record CAXTCD010000002.1, on the reverse strand, counting down.
GGCCAGCAGCGTGACGACTTCGAGCGCCGGCTCGGGGCTGATCACGCAGACCAGCAGCTCTTCGATGCGGTGCGTGCGGCTGAGCAACTGATCGACCTCGAACACCACGTCGACCGAGACGCCGTGTTCTTCGAGGTGATCGTGAACGCTCAAAGCACAGCGGCGGCAGGTGTCGAGCAGCGCGCGCAGATACTGCGCTTCTTGAAGCAGCGCGGCATGGTCGCCCGAGGCCACATGCTCGCGCACCTGCTCGGCCACGCGGGCCAGCTGGCGAAACGGCGCGTCATGCAGCAGCTCGGGGCTCATGCGCTGGCGCAAGGTCGGCGAAAAGCCCGAGGCGCGCACCGAACTCGCGAGAAAGGTGATGGCGTCGAGGAAGGGCGCACGCCAATCGTTCGATGCCTGACCATCGGCAGGCTTTAGCAGCGCGGTGATCTTGGCCAGCGTCGTGGCATCCAGCAGCGCCAGCCATTCGGCATCCCGCGTGTCGGGAAACAGCAGGCCGAACAGCGCGGCAAGGTCGGTGGTGGCCGGCGTGGCCGGCAGCAGCCGCAAACGCAGGCGCTGGCCCAATTCACCGCGCAGATCGGGCTTCGGCGAGAAGCCGAAATCGGCGAGCAGCGCGGCGGTGTCGACCTCGCGCCAGAAGCGCAGCAGCAGCGCCGCGATCTGCGCGCGGTGCTCGGGGTGGCGGTCCAGCACATTGAGCAGGTGGCGCAGGCGCAGCAGCGGCGTGGGCGTCTGCTGGTTCTCCAGCGCCAGCGCCAGCGTGGCATGGCGCAGCCATTCCATCAGCCGCACGAGCCACAGGTTGCGCTCCGGCAGCGAGGCCGTGGCGTCGGCCGCGTTGAGCAATGCGCTCAAGTCCCAGCGGCCCGCCTTGTGCGGGCGCAGGTTCTTGGACTGGGGCGACTTGCCTTTGTCAGCCATCAATGCAGCGCAGAGGCCAGCGCGAGGCCGAACTCGGGCACCTCGGCATCGAAGGGCTGCGCCTCTTCAGTCATGCAGAAGAAGCTGCCGCGCATGCTGCCTTGCGGCGTGCCCAGGCGCGTCCAGCTGGTGTATTCGAAGCGCTCGCCAGGCTTGAGCAAGGGCTGCTGGCCGACGACCGCGAGGCCGCGAACTTCTTCGACGTGGCCTCGTGCGTCGGTGATGATCCAGTGCCGCGCGATCAACTGCGCAGTGACCGAGCCGGTGTTCTGGATGTTGATCGTGTACGCAAAGGCATACACGCCCGCATCGGCGTTGGACTGCTCCGGCAGGTGTTGCACGGTGACCGTGCTGGTGAATTCAGGTTGTGACATCCGCGCATTTTAGGGACGCTCCTAGAATTCACCCATGAAGCCTGCCGAATACCGCATTGCCCCCAGCCTGCTGGCCGCCGACTTTGCCCGCCTCGGCGATGAAGTGCGCAACGTCATCGACGCCGGCGCCGACTGGATTCATTTCGACGTGATGGACAACCATTACGTGCCCAACCTGAGCTTCGGTCCGATGATCTGCGAGGCCTTGCGCCAGCATGCAGTGCAGGCCGATGGCCGCAAGGTGCCGATCGATGTGCATCTGATGGTGACGCCGGTCGATGCGCTCGCGCAGGCCTTCTGCAAGGCCGGCGCCGACCTCGTGAGCTTTCATCCTGATGCCAGCACGCATGTCGACCGCACCTTGCAGCTGATCAAGGCCGAGGGCTGCCAAGCCGGGCTGGTGTTCAACCCGGCCGTGTCACTCGACGTGCTGGAGTGGGTGATCGACAAGGTCGACCTGATCCTGATCATGAGCGTGAACCCCGGCTTTGGCGGGCAGAGCTTCATTCCGGCGGCATTGAAGAAGATCGAACGTGCGCGCCGCCTGATCGAGCAGAGCGGGCGCGACATCCGGCTGGAAGTCGATGGCGGCATCAAGGTCGACAACATCCGCGACGCGGCAGCGGCCGGTGCCGATACCTTCGTGGCCGGCAGCGCGATCTTTGGGAAGCCCGATTACCGCGCGGTGATCGACGCGATGCGCGCCGAGCTGGCGCGGGCCTGAGCGCAATGCGGCGTGACCGCCTGACGCCCTGCGGGCGCGGGGGCGCCGCGCTGGCGGTCGTGATGCTGCCTTCCCGGCCCTCCTCACCGCGATGAAGACGCTGCGCGACGCCTGGTCGATTGCCCGCAGCGAGGCGGCGATGTTTCGGCGCTTCCCGCGGCTGTGGATGTCGGTGCTGGGCGTGTTGATCATCCCGGCGCTTTACGCCTTCATCTACCTCTCCAGCGTCTGGGACCCGGCCTCGCGCACCTCGGCCTTGCCGGCGGCCATCGTCAACCTCGATGAAGGCGTCGATTACCGCGGGCAGTCGGCCCACATCGGCACCGAGCTGGCGGCCACGCTGCAGCAGCGGCACCTGTTCGGCTTCCAGATGTTCGAAGACGAACCATCGGCCCGCAAGGCGGTGCGTGAGGGCCGGCTGATCATGGCGTTGATCATCCCGCGCGACTTCAGCGCCAACGCCGTGCCGGGCCTGCAGCCGGGCGCGGGCCGGCTGATCGTCTACACCTCCGAAGGCAATAACTACGTGGGCGCAGGCATGGCGCGCCGCTTTGCCGAAGAGCTGGGCCACCAGGTCAATGAAACGCTGAACGAGAAGCGCTGGGAGCTGGTGTTGACCAGCGCCGCCGGCTCGCAGCGCAGCGTGCGCAGCCTGAAAGATGGCGTGGCGCAATTGCGCATCGGCTCGCACGACCTGGTGCGCGGCCTCGCGCAAGCCGACAACGGCTCGCGCGCGCTGAATGACGGCGCGCACAAGCTCAATGAAGCCGCGGGCCCGTTGACCAGCGGCTTCAAGCAGCTGGCCGGTGGCGTGCGCACGATGGACGCGCGGCGCGCGTCCACGGCCGATCTGCAGGCCTTGCGCAGCGGCTCGCATGCATTGGCCGAAGGCCATGCCGAACTGAGCCGTGGCCTGGAGCAGCTTCAGGCGGGCGCGCAGCGCCTGACCGACGGCGCGCAGCAGCTGCACGACGAGACCGAAGACATCCTTTTCGTCGGCACCAAGATTTCGCAAGGCGCCTCCGCGCTGGCCGAGGGCGGTGCGCAATTGAGCAACGGGCTGCAAAAGGCACGCAATGGGCAGATCCGCCTCGGCGAAGGCGCGGTGCGGCTGCATGGCGGTGTGCTGAAGCTGACCGAAGGCGTGGCCGCACTCGGTGACGGCCTGCACCTGATGGCCGCGCGCCTGCCCGATGACGCGAGGCTCGATGCCTTCGGCAATGCGTCGACATCGCTTGCCCAGGGCACCCAGAACCTGCGCATGGGTGTCGAGAAGCTGCATGTGGGCGCAGCGCAATTGGCGGGTGGCCTGGACTTGCTCGAATCGTCGCTGCCGAACGATGTGCCGTCGCTCGAAGGCAGTGCGCGCGGCCTCGCCGATTCGGTCGAGCCGGTGGTCGAGATCTTCGCTCCGGTGCCCAACAACGGCACTGGTTTTACCCCGAACTTTGTGCCGGTTGCGTTGTGGATGGGCGCGGTGATGACGGCGTTTCTGTTCCATCTGCGCCGCCTGCCCGAATCGGCACGCGAGGCTTCGCGGCTGTCGCAGCTGCTGGGCAAGCTGGCGCTGTTGTCGGCGATGGTCGTCGCGCAAGCCAGCATCGTGTTGTTGATGCTGACGGCGCTGCTGCATGTCCACGTGCCGGACCTGCCGGCGTTTTGGCTCACGCTGACACTGGCCTCGCTGACCTTCCTGCTGATCATTCTCGCGTTGACGCGTACTTTCGGCGATGTGGGCAAGGCGCTCGCGCTGCTGCTGCTGATCGTGCAGCTGTCATCGGCCGGCGGCGTGTTGCCGATCGAGCTGAGCGGCGAGCTGTTCCGCCACCTGAACCCGTGGCTGCCGTTCACCTGGGTGGTGCGGGCCTTCCGCGCCAGCCTGTTCGGTGCTTACGACAACGCGTGGTTGTCGGCCTGGTCGGTGATCCTGCTGACCGCAGCGATCGCCTTCGTGGTGTCATTCCTCGGTCGCTGGACCTTCGTCAGCGAAGAAGAACACCGCCCCGCGCTGGACCTTTGACCGCATTCGCCCGGTCATGGGCCGGTCATTGCACACCGGCTCGATGACGCTCTGATGAGGAGTTATCGGTCGTCCCACCCAGTGAACTCCGGAGTGCTTCCTGTGCTCCTGCACAACGCCTGGAACTCATGGCGAGGAGAGCATTAAAAATGAACCTTTGTTTTGCTGTCAACAGGCCCCAAGCGCTTGCTTTGCTTGTGATGCCGTTTCTTCGTGGCGTTAGCTCTACGTGGAAATAGAACTGCAAGACTGAGTCATCAATTGGTTCTTCAACAGGTCCATGGCGACCTGCCATCCTCATCCATTGCGAAGGAGATCTTTCCATGAGAGTTCAAGAAAATTCAGCCACCGCCGCCGACAACCCGGCATCTGCAGGTGGCAACACCTGGCGGGGTGTTTGCCCGTTCGCAAACTTGCCGGGTTTCAGGTGCTTGGCGCAGGCTGCGCGTTATCTGCGCAGCAAGGTACGCCCGACCAATTGGCTCAGCTCTTCGAAGGTGTTCTGCTTCTCCAGCAGGCTGCGCACACCGGCCAGCCGCGCTTCGATGCGCAGTTCTTCGGTGATGTAGCCGGAGCTGATGACGACGGGCAACTGAGGGCGGATGCGCGCCAGCTCGCGAGCCACGTCCAGGCCCGACAGCTCGGGCATGTTGAAGTCGGTGACGACCAGGTCGAAGGCCGTAGGGCGCTCACGCACCGCGGCCATCGCGGCCTGTGCGTCTTGATAGCCGCTGACCTCGTAGCCTGAGCGCTGCAGGATGCGCTCGACCATCACCACCATCGTCTCGTCGTCATCGATGTACAGCACATGCTGGCCCTGGCCGCGAGCGGCTTCGTGCGCGGCGGGCTTGGCCGCGGCAGCGCCGGCGGATGGAGGGGGAACGACCGGGAAGTACAGGTGGAAGGTGCTGCCTTTCCCGGGCTCACTGTCGACATCGATCGCGCCATGGTGCGCCGTCATGATGCCGTGCACCACCGACAGCCCGAGGCCCGTGCCTTGCCCGACCGGCTTGGTCGTGAAGAAGGGTTCGAAGATGTGCTCGCGTGTCGCGGTGTCCATGCCAATGCCGTCGTCGGACACCCACAGGTGCGCATACGGACCGGGTGGCAAGCCGCCCAGCCGTTTGGCGTTGCCGACGTCGATGTGGACGTGATCGATGCCCACCGTGATGTGCCCGACGCCATCGGCCAGGGCATGCCAGGCGTTGGTGCACAGATTCATCAGCACCTGCTGGACCTGGGTGCCATCGGCATGCACGTACAGCGGTTCATCGGAATCGTTGACCTCGAAGCCGACGCGGGCTGGTAGCGTGGCGCGCAGCAACTGGCGTGTCTCCATCAGCAACGGGCCCAACGACTGTGTCACGAGCTGCTGCGGTGCGCGGCGGCTGAACGCGAGGATCTGCTGCACGAGGTTGCGTGCGCGCAGGCTTGCTTTTTGGATTTCGTCCAGGTTGACGAGCGCGGCGTGGCCGGTGCCGACTTCATTGCGTGCAAGCGACAGGTTGCCGAGGATCGCGCCGAGGATGTTGTTGAAGTCGTGCGCGATGCCGCCGGCCAGCGTGCCGATCGACTCCATCTTCTGCACCTCGCGCAACTGCGCCTCGAAGCCGCGCAGGTTGGCCTCGGCCTCCTTGCGTGCGCTGATGTCGGTCAGTGTCACGCGCACCATGGGGGCGGCGCTCTCAGAAGTGACTCGCGTGCAATCCAGCTGCACCGGGCAGCGCTGGCCCTGTGCGCCCTTCAGTGTCAGCTCAAGACGAAGGTTATTGCCGTGGTACAGCGCGACCAGGAAGTGCTGCCGCCAGTGGTCGGCCTCTTCGGGCGGCACGAAGCGCGCGAACGGCATGTTCATCAACGCAGGCCGCTCCTCGCCGAGCATGGCCGCACCGGTGAGGTTGAGTTGCGAGATCAGGCCTTCCTCGGTCAGCGTCAGGTAGCCGACAGGTGCGAAGTCATAGAGGTCGAGGTAGCGGTCGCGCGAGACTTCGAGGTCGATCTGCGCCTGCCGGTGCTCGGCCCGAATCAATGCCTGGCCGAGTTCGCGCTCCAGCACCGGCGCCAGCCGCGCCAGGTGCTGCTTCATCACATAGTCGCTCGCACCCGCCTTCATCGCCTCGACTGCGGTCTCTTCGCCGATGGTGCCGGAGAAGAAGATGAAAGGAATGTCGAGCCCGGTATCGCGGAAGATCTTCAGCGCATCAACGCCGTTGAAGCCGGGCATGCGGAAGTCCGACAGCACCGCGTCCCAGGTGTCGTGCTTCAACGCGTCGATCAGGCCGTCGACGTCTTGCACGCGCTGATAGGTCGGGTCGAAGCCACCGCGCTTCAACATGCGCATGGCCAGTTTGGCGTCGTCGTCGGAATCTTCGACGACCAGCACTTTGACAGAGCGACTCACGAGGTGGCTCGTTCGGGTGGAGACTCGTTCATCATCAGCCAATAGATGCCGAGTACCTTGACCGCTTCGACAAACTCGGCGAAGTCGACCGGCTTGCGCACATAGCTGTTCGCGCCGAGCGTATAGCCGGAGATCAGGTCTTGTTCTTCCTTCGACGAGGTCAGGATCACGACCGGCAGCAGCTTGGTGCGCTCATCGGCGCGCAAGGCCTTCAGCACCCCCAGGCCATCGAGCTTGGGCAGCTTCAGGTCGAGGATCACGATCGTCGGCAACGAGGCATGGGCGCGGTCGGCATGGACGCCGCGGCCGAACAGAAAGTCGAGGGCTTCGATGCCGTCACGGGCCACGGTGATGGGATTGCTAACGTGGCTGCGCTTGAAGGCGCGCAGTGTGAGGGCGACGTCGTCCGGGTTGTCTTCGACCAGCAGGATCACCTTGTTCGAATCATTCATGGGATGGTTCTTTCAGCCTGAAATAAAACGTTGCGCCCAGTCCCGGCTGTGCTTCGACCCTGATCGAGCCCTCGTGCCGCCGGAAGATGCGCTGCACGATGGCCAGGCCGATGCCGGTGCCGGGGAAGTCGGTCTCGTGATGCAGGCGCTGGAAGGCGCCGAACAAGCGATCGGCGTAGGCCATGTCGAAGCCGACGCCGTTGTCAGCCACAAAGTAATCCTTCTGGCCGTTGCGATCGAGCATGCCGACACGGATGAGCGGTGCATCGGTCTTGCCAGTGAACTTCCAGGCGTTCTCCAGCAGGTTCTGCATGGCGATCTGGATGAGCGGCTTGTCGGCCTGGATCGTCAGACCCTCGTCGATCTGCCATTGCACTGAACGGTGCGGGTGCTGTTGGGCCAGAGCTTCGATGATTTCGGTGGCCACGGCACTCAGGCTGACCGGCCGCAGGGTCAGCTCGGCACGGGTCACGCGCGACAGGCCGAGCAATTCGTCGATCAGCCTGCCCATGCGCTGGCTGGCGGCGCGGATGCGCGACAACGAGTCTTTCGCCTCGGCATCGAGCTTGTCGCCGTAGTCTTCGAGCAGGGCGAGCGAGAAGCCATCCATGCTGCGCAAGGGGCCGCGCAGGTCATGCGACACCGAATAGCTGAAAGATTCGATCTCCTGGTTCAATGCGGCGAGCTCCTGGTTGCTGCGCTCGATCTGCGCGAAAGAATCGCGCAGCGACCGTGTCATCGCATCGAAATTGCGCGACATCTCGCCGATCTCGTCGTCGCTGGCAACATTCAGCGTGAAGCTCCAGTTGCCCGCGGCCACTTCGTTGGTGGCCTGCTCCAGCCGGGCAATCGGCACCAGCACATCGCGATGTATGAAGAGGCCCGCGCCGATCACGATCAATGCAATCAAGGCCAGGCCCGCCAAGGTGACCACGACCACGCGTCGCTGCGCTTCGCGGATGCGATCGGTCGACACATCGGTCAACGAGAACGCGTCGGCCAGGCTGTCCTGCTGCAGGATCAGCAACCGGCTCGACAGCTGGGCTTCGAAGCGGCGCAGGGTTTCGTCATCGCTGCGCTGGCCGGAGTTGGCCTGCGGGTCGGACAGCAGTTCGGAGAAGATGCCCTGGGCGATCACACTGCGCGAGCGCAGCGAGTTCATCAGTTCGCGTTGCCGCACACCGGTGAAGATGGGGGTCTCCATCAGCCGGTCAAGCCGCGTCGAGACGCTTTGCGCCTGCATCCGGGCGCGCTCCTGGCGGCCGAGCAGGTATTCAAAAGACACCAGCCGCAGTTCATCGAGCCCGCGCGAGATTTCGTTGGCCTGCTTGCGTTGCCGCCCGGCGTCTTCCACTTCGGTGTTGGCCCACCAGATCATCGCTGCGATGAAAGCGATCGTGCCCAGGGTCAGCACGGCCGAGATGCGTCCTTTTGTTCCGATCTTCATGGTTTATGGCTTCATGGCGTGATGGCGTTAGCGAACCACGCTCACGCGCTCGGGCAGCACCGCCAGCAGTGCGTCGAGCGACAAGTGGGGCAGGAAGTTGGGCAGCGGCCCGGGCGGCGCATGGCCGCGTGCGATCGCCCAACGCGCCTCGTCTTCCAGCGTGATCAGCTGCGACTGCTGCATGTCGACGGCGAGATCGAGTTCGCCCCAGCCGGCCTGCAGGCTCTGCACAGGGATCTTCAGCCGCTGCGCCGTCAGCTCCATCGCGCGATGCGGATCATTGCGGTTGAATTCTTCGGCCTTCAGCATCGCGCGCAGCAGCTTCTGTACTGCGATGCGATGGGTGCGCAAGAACTCGTTGCGGCCCACCAGCACATGCATCACCGTGTAGGCGCTCGGTTCGGTGAATACCTGTCCGAGGTTGCCGAGCGTCGATTCCGCCTGTGACACCAGGGGCTGCCACATCGCAGCCGCATCGATGCGGCCTTCGGTCAGCGCCAGCACCAGTTGGTCGGGCGGCAGGTCAACCAGCGTGATCGAACCCGGTGTCAGCTTGTTGCGGATCAGAAAGGCCCACAGAAAGTATTCGCCGCTGGTACCGAAGGTCACGCCGATGCGCTTTTGCGCCAGATCGCGCGGGTGGCCGATGCTGCGGTCACGCCGCACGACCACTGCCATCTCGGTGGAGATGCTCGCCATGGTCGCGGCGATGCCGAGGTCCGCGCCCTTCATTACCGCAATCACGAAAGGCACTTCGGCCGCGGAGGCCAGATCGCTCTTGCCCTGGGCCAGCAGATCGAGCGCGGCCTTGCCGTGGGTGACCGGCATCACCGAGACATCCAGGCCCTCGTCGGTGAAATAGCCCTTGGCGGCGGCGATGTGCAGCAGCGCGGCGTGCGGCGTGCTGGAAAGCGCGATGCTCAGCTTGTCGGTGATAAGCGTGGCAGCCGACTCGCGGTGGATCGAGAGGTAGACGATGGCCAGCACACCCAGCACCAGCAGGCTGCTGCCGGTCAGCAGCGCGGCCCGCCAGGCGCCGGGTCGAGCGTTAGCCCGAGTCGCCGGGTTGGCTTCAAGCGGTGGGGCGGGTGGCAATAAAGCCATGCTGGCTTCGAGATCCAGCGCAGGCCCGGCACCGGGCGGTGACGCGGGCGAAGGCGAAACGACAAAGCGCTGCGACGCAGCGCGCCACCCGCACTTGATCGATTGAATCCACATCGCGTGCCCCTCGCGCCGACGCTTGCCCGCGGCCGCCTTCTCGTCACAACCCTGGCGTTCTGCTTTCAAGTGCGGCTGGGTCCAGACGAGCACATGCGAGCGTGAGACGCTTGGAGCTGGGTAGATCAGCCGCCGCAGTCCGCCATCGTGAACCCCTCTGCCGTAAAACAAAGGGTACGAGGCCCGCAAGGGCTTGGCAACCTGTAAGGTTTGACATGCTGCGCTTGTTACGCCGCGTTGTCATCAGGTTATTTTGGGGATAAGCCCTTGGACCCTCACGTCGTCGAGCGACTGGATCACTTCGCGTGCCCCGCCAGCGTGGTGGCCTTCGCGGTCCAGCAGGCGCGCGCCAAGGCCCGCGCTGAGGGCGGCGTCATGGTCGAGTTCCGGCGAGTCGCCGATCATCAACGCGTCACAGCGGCCCAGCGAGAAGCGGTCAATGACCCAATGAAAAGCTTGCGGCGAGGGTTTGCGAAAGCCGATCTCTTCGCCGATCACCACTTCATCGACGGCATCCGTCAGGCCGGTGGCCTTCAGCTTGCGGCGCTGGCCATCGGACGGGCCGTTGGTCAGGATCGCAGTGCGAATGCCTGCCACGCGCAAGGCCTGTAACACCGGTTTTGCATCATCGAACAGCAAGGGCGTGTCATTGACACAGTCCATGAAGAAAGTGTTGAGCCGCTGTACCAACGCCGGTTGATGCGGCGCACCAATCACATCGAACGGCTCGCTGAAGCGGCGCAGGCGGTAGTCGGCGCGGCTGATCTGCCCGGTCTCGAACAGCACGAAGAGCGCGCGGTCAACCGCAGGGCAGGCCGCGAGAAAGGCCGGGGCGTCCACACCGCCGCGCGTCAGCAGATCGGCCATGCCGCGATAAGCGGCCTGGCGCGTGGCGGCAAAGTTGATCAGCGTGTCGTCGAGATCGAAGATCGCAAGCTTCATCGGTGGGCTCCAGGGCACATCAGAGGGTTCGAGCTTGAACGTCCAACGGCGGCAGTCAACGTGCTTCCCAGACCGGGCGCAGCCCGATGGTGGTCGTGCCCAGGCGTTCCCATTTGCCGCGGTTGGCGCCGATGCGCAGCCAGGCCGCGTCCTTGCTCCAGGCGCCGCCCTTGACCACCCGCTCCAGCAGCATCGGCTTGCCATCGGCCTGGGGGTGGTCCTGGCACCATTCGCTCAAGTTGCCGGCCAGGTCGTACAGGCCCATGTCCGACGCAGGGAACTGGCCGACGGGGGTGGTGCCACTGAAATGCTCGCCGAAGTTGGCGAGCTGCAACGTGGGCTCCGCGTCACCCCAAGGGTAGGTCTTCTCGGGCGCATTGTTCGAGGCAAAGCATTCCCATTCGCGCGCAAACGGCAGGCGCGCACCCAGCTGCGCCGCGATGCGCGCCGCGCCGGCCCAGTTGATGCCGGACACCGGGTGCTGCGCCCGGTCAGCCTCGCAAGTCCAGCGTTGGGATTTCGGTTCATAGCGAAGCGGGCTTTGCGGATTGTGCGTGTTGATGTGCGCATAGCTTGCGGCCGGCTCCGCTGGATGGCGCATGGCATTCAACAAGGCCACGGCCAGCTCGCAGGTGACGAGCGTGGTCGCTATGCGCAGCGGGCGGGCGCCACGGGCGGCTGGCACAAAGGCCACGGCATTTTCGATGTAATGCCGAATCAACGCGTCATCCATCAGGGGGCCGGGCCTGGGTGGCATGGGTCACCGCAGCGGTTACCGCGTCGATCGCGCGCAATTGCGCGGCGCTCAAATGCCACGACCAGGCGTGCTGCGTGTCTTCGGGGGAGCGGAACGAGGAGAAGAGCCCGCCGCGGCTGGTGACATGCCGGCCATGCAGAAAGCGCAGCGGCGCGTCGTCGCTGTCGACGTTCAGGAAATCGGTGATCACCTTCAGGCACACCTCGGGCTTTTGCACGATGTCTTCGAGGCTCAAGATGCGGTGCTCGAAATGCCGAAGCTCGCGCCGCGCAAGCTCATAACGCACCACCACACTCATCGCCGCCAGTGCGGCAGCACGCACCTTGTCGTCGCCGCTCGGGTTTCGTGTATGCCATGGGAGCGCGAGGCCGGTTTCGAGGTCGACTTGACGCTGCGCGTGATGCGCCGGAAAGAGGCGTTGATAGGCCGCAGGCACCAGCTTCGAGTAGTTCCACAGCTCGGTCAGGTGGCTGCGCAAGATCGACGACACCACCGCGCGGATGTCGCGCTTCAGGAAGATGACCTTCAGCGGTGGCAAAAATTCGCGCAACCATTCCAGCTTGCCGAACAGCACCGTCTCCTTGAAGCCGACGATGCGGCCGCGGTGCGACTGCAGCAGATAGTCTTTGAAGTCGAACAGGAAATCGCGCAGGCCGTCATGCGGCACGAGCGAGGCATGCAGCCAACGCCGGTCGAAGTCTTCGCGCCGCCACGGCACCAGGTCGCAATCGCGGAAGTGGGGGGTGTGCATCGACATCGGCTCGTTGATGCATTCCAGCTGCGGGTGCGCCTGAAGCAGGTCGTTCAGGAAGTTAGACCCCGACCGGTGATGAGCCAGGATGGCATATGGCGCACGGGCATCTTCCAGCATGCCTTATCGTTCTCGGCAGGCCGGCCCGCTGTCAATGGCGGCACACGACGGATACGCGCATGCTGCAGACGTGCGCCATGCAGACGCTTCGATGCTTTCTGCATTTGACAGCGGCTTCGGGGGCTTGCCTACTGAGCCCCGACGGGCCGGGTGGAGTTTGCTTGCGCGTCTCATCTGCCGTGTCACTATCCTGTTATCTTGCATGGGGCGCAGTGTCTCGTGAGCGGGCCCGCGCTGCCTACAGGGTTTTCGTTTGTCATCGGAGCGACTCACATGCGAATCATCAGGCAACAGCGCGAGGCCCTGAATGGGCACAAGGGCGGTGTGATTTACCTGACCGGCTTGTCCGGCGCCGGCAAGTCGACGATCGCGGTCTTGCTGGAGCAACGCCTGCATGACAAAGGCTTGCGCACCTTCGTGCTCGATGGCGACGAGCTTCGCCAAGGCATCAACCGCGGCCTTGGCTTCACCGATGCCGACCGCATCGAGAACGTGCGCCGCGTGACCGAGATCGCCCGGCTGATGACCGATGCCGGCCTGATCGTGATCGTTGCGCTGATCTCGCCGTTCGCCTCCGAACGCGACGCGGCGAAAGCGCGCTTCGCGCCGGACGACTTCATGGAGGTGTTCGTCGATGCGCCGCTGACCGTCTGCGAGCAGCGCGACCCGAAAGGTCTTTATCAGCGAGCGCGGCGCAAGGAGATCGTTGGCTTCACCGGCATCGACTCCCGCTACGAGCCACCGCAGCAACCGGCGTTGCGGCTCGACACCACGCGGCTGACGCCACTGCAGGCCGTTGACACAGTGATCGCGCAGATGGCGGAATCGGGTTACGCCTTGCAAACCACGCTTCCCGCTGCAGCGCGCTGGGGCTGATGCGTTTAACGCGCTGCCATCACTGAGCGCGCGCGGCGCCGGGTTCAGGCCTTCCGGCTCGCCTGCGTGCGCCAGGCCGTGGGCGTCATCTGTGCTTCGCGTTGAAAGAAGCGGGTGAAGTAGGCCGCGTCGGCAAAGCCGAGTTCATGGGCCACCTGCTTGATCGACAGCGTCGTGTAGGTCAACTCGCGCTTGGCTTCCAGCACGATGCGCTTTTGCAGCAGCGCGCTGGCCGAGTGGCCGAGCACCTGCTGGCAAACACGGTTCAGTTGCGTGGAGGTGATGCCCATGCGCTGCGCTATCGCGAGCACCGCCGGTTGGCTTCGAAACTCCTTCTCGATCAGCGCCTTGTAGCGCTCCACATGCGCCTGCGCACGCGGGCCGGTGCTTTCTGTCTGCGTGGGCTGGGCCGCCGCCGCGCGGGCCACAGCGACCGCCAAGCCCAGCAGCGCGCCGTCGAGCGCCAGCATGCGCCATTCAGCCGTGCCGAGAAATTCATCGCGCACCGCCCGCGCGGCGGCCTGCAGCACTGCCGCCTGCGGGTCACGCCGCTGCAGTTGTTGGGCACGCGTACGGCTCACCGTGGCGAGCAGGCCGGGTTCATGGTCGAGCAATGAATTCAGGTGCGATTCATTGACGGTGATCACCGTGCCGTTGGTGTCAGGCGAGAAGCGAAAGCCATGCGGCACCAGCGCCGGAATGGTGACGAGGCCCGGCCCATGGAGTTCGATCAACTGACCGTCGAGCTGCACCGACGCGCGGCCGCGTTCGATGTGCAGCACCTGCGTCAACACTTCATGGCGGTGCGGCTTGATTTCCCAATTGTGCAATTGGCTGCGCGCCATGATGGACTCGCAATGCAGCCAGTCCACCGCGTCGGAATCTGATTTTTCCCCATAGAGACGGTAGTTCGGCAGGCGCGCAGCGGTGGCTCGGCGAGAGGTTGGCATGTTCGAATTGTGCAAGTGCCTGCAGGCTCTGTCCATTGTGGCCGGGGTCGCCGGCTCCTACGCTCGGTGCATTGGATTCCTGCCTCATTGCCACACCATGCGCACCCAAGTCGTCATCATCGGCGCCGGCCCCTCCGGCCTTCTGCTGGGGCAATTGCTTTACAAGGCGGGCATCGACAACGTCATTCTCGAGCGGCAAACCGGCGAGCATGTGCTGAGCCGAATTCGCGCCGGGGTGCTCGAACAGACTTCGGTCGATCTGTTCGATGAAGCCGGCATTGGCGAGCGCATGCACCAGCAGGGCCTGGTGCACGACGGCTTCGAGCTGGCCTTTGACGGCGAGCGCCACCGCATCGACCTGAGCACGCTGACCTCCGGCAAGAAGGTGGTCGTCTACGGCCAGACCGAAGTCACGCGCGACCTGATGGAAGCACGCGCCGCCGCCGGCTTGACGACGGTGTATGAATCGTCCGAGGTCGAACTGTTGGACTTCGACACAGGCCAGCCCCGCGTGCGCTACACGGCGGCGGGCGTGCGACATGAGCTGCAATGCGACTTCATCGCCGGCTGCGATGGCTTCCACGGCGTGAGCCGCGCCAGTGTTCCGGCGGGGGCAGTGAGCCAGTTCGAGAAGGTCTTTCCGTTTGGCTGGCTGGGTTTGCTTTCAGACACGCCACCGGTCTCGCATGAGTTGATCTATTCGAACCATGAGCGTGGCTTTTCGCTGTGCAGCATGCGGTCGCAGACTCGCAGTCGCTATTACCTGCAGGTGCCGCTGACCGACAAGGTCGAGCAGTGGAGCGACGATGCTTTTTGGGGCGAGCTGAAGGCGCGCCTGCCGGCCGATGTGGGCGAAGCGCTGGTCACCGGCCCGTCGATCGAAAAGAGCATTGCGCCGCTGCGCAGCTTTGTCGCCGAGCCGATGCGATTCGGTTCGCTGTTTCTTGCGGGCGATGCATCGCACATCGTGCCGCCGACCGGTGCCAAGGGCTTGAACCTCGCCTGCTCCGATGTGCGTTACCTGTCGCAGGCCTTCATTGAGGTCTACGCCGAGCGCAGCCGCGCCGGGGTGGATCATTATTCAGAACGTTGCCTGCGTCGGGTCTGGAAGGCCGAGCGCTTTTCGTGGTGGTTCACGAGCCTGATGCACCGCTTCCCGGACAACGGCGCCATCGGCCAGAAGTTGCAAACGGCCGAACTCGATTACCTCGTGCACTCGCGCGCGGGTTCGACCACGATGGCCGAGAACTATGTTGGGCTGCCGCTGTGAGCCTTCATCAAGCTCTTCAGCACGAGCGAGCTGCGCTGCGACAGCGCCGAGTGCTTCTGTGCCGGCGCCACCAGGCACAGCGTGCTTTTGATCTCGGTGCCTTTGAAACGCGTGATGGCCAGCTGCTTGCGCCGCGCGTCGCTGTTGATCGCCGATTCGCCCAGCGCGGCGTGGCCGAGGCCCGCTTTGACCAGTTCCAGGATCACCGGCACGCTCGATACCTCCCAGGCCACATTGAGCTTCACGCCGGCAAAGGCCGCCGCGCTTTCCATCAGCTTGCGGAAGATGTGGCCGCGCTGCGGCAGCACCAGCGGATAACGCGGCAGGTCGCGCAGCGCCACCGGGCCGGGCGGTGCTGCGTTCAGCGGGCTCAAAAGCCGCAGGTGCTCTTCATGCAGCGGCTCGATTTCCAGCGCGGGCATCGGCTCGGGGTTGTAGACCAGGCCGAGATCGGCGCGGCCGGACAGCAGCCACTCGGTGATGTGCACCGAGAAGCCTTCCATGATCGACAACCGGGCCAGCGGCATCTCGCTGCGAAATCGGTTGATCAGCTTCAGCGTGTGCAGCCGCGCAAGCGTCGGCGGCATCGCAATGACGATCTGACCGACCGGCTCATCGCGGCGCGCGCCGAGATCTTCGCGCGCATGGGCCAGCATCTGCAGGATGCCGCGGCCATGCTCCAGCAGCCGCTGGCCGGCTTCGGTCAACGTGACGCCACGGCCGTTGCGCAGCAGCAGCGTTTCGCGCAGCTCCACTTCCAGCGCGCGCACCTGGCGGCTCAGCGCCGGTTGGGCAATCTCCAGGATCAGCGCGGCCTTGCTGAAGCTGCCGTGTTCGGCAACGCGGGTGAAGTATTCGATCTGCTTCAGATTCATGGGCACCATGGGGGTGAGCTATACCCAAATGCTATAGCAGCTAGCGCGAGCCCCACCTTGAATGATGGGGCTGGCCTGCGCAGAATCCATCTCGACCCGCGTTGACGGGACGGCACCAGGAGACACCGTGCAAGCAACTGCGATTCCGTGCCTGTTGATGCGAGGCGGCACCTCCAAGGGCCCGTTCTTTCGGGCCGATGACCTTCCGAGCGATATCGCCACCCGCGATCGGGTGCTGCTGTCCGCATTGGGCTCGCCCGACAAGCGCCAGATCGATGGCCTGGGCGGCGCCCATCCGTTGACGAGCAAGGTCGGCATCGTGTCGCTCAGCAAGCGCCCCGGCATCGACCTCGAGTTTTTGTTCGCGCAACTGCAGCCCGACAAGAACACCGTCGACACCACGCCCAACTGCGGCAACATGCTGGCTGCCGTGCTGCCGTTTGCGCTGGAGACCGGCCTGGTCAAAGCCCAGGGCGCGCGCACTCGCCTGCGCGTGCTGACGCTGAACACCGACATGGCCTGCGACATCACGGTCCATACGCCCGATGGTCAGGTCGACTATGACGGCGATGCGCGCATCGATGGCGTGCCCGGCACCGCCTCGCCGATCAGGATCAACTTTCTCGATACCGCCGGCTCGGTGTGTTCGGGCCTGCTGCCCACCGGCCACGTGAAAGACACGATCACGGTCGATGGCGCAGGCTTCGCGCCTTTCACGCTCGATGTGACTTGCATCGACAATGGCATGCCGCTGGTGATCTTCAAGGCCAGCGATGTCGGCCGCACCGGTTATGAATCGGTCGAGCAGCTGAATGCCGACACCGAACTGAAGGCCCGCATCGAGGCCTTGCGCCTGCAGGTCTCGCTGCGCATGGGCCTGGGCGATGTCAGCGCCAAGAACTATCCGAAGATGACCTTGATCGCACCGCCGCGTGACGGTGGAGCGATCACCACGCGCAGCTTCATCCCGCATGTGTGTCATGACGCAATCGGCGTGCTGGCGGCCGTCACGGTGGGCACCGCCTGCGTGCTCAAGGGCTCGGTCTGCGATGGCGTCGCGGTGCTGGGTGACAGCCCAGCACCCACCGTGGGTGTCGAGCACCCGACCGGTGAATTCAGCGTGGCGCTGACCACCGACCCGCAAGACCCGCAACGCGTCATCGAAGCGGCGCTGCTGCGTACCGCGCGCTTGTTGATGCGTGGCGAAGTGATGGTGCCGGCCAACGTGTGGCGGCGCTGAGAAAAACCCACCAAACCGCTTTCTGTGTCACCCATTCTTTATCCAACGCCCCAAGGAAACGACATGATCTCTCACTCAAAAGAAACACTGGCGGAATGGTTCCAGGACCACCCTTTCTCCGCCTTCCAGTGGTTGCTCTATTCGCTGTGCTTTGCCCTCGTGGTGATGGGCGGCCTGGACATGCCTGCCGGCGGCTTGTTCGGCAGCGACGGCTTGGCCCGCTCGTTGCCGCCCACGCTGGTGGTCGTGGCGATGCTGTGCCTGCTGGGCGCCGCGATGGTGGGTGGGCTGTGGGCCCGCGCAAGCCGTGCCCCCGGTGGCCGCCGTGAAAAGCCCGACGCATCGCGCCGCGTACGCCGCGCACTCGACCCTGGAATGAGCGCCTGCGCGCACGGAACTGCATCATGATCATTGATGTCCACGGCCACTACACCACCGCACCGAAGGCGCTGGAAGAATGGCGCAACCGGCAGATCGCCGGCATCAAAGACCCGGCCTCGATGCCCAAGGTCAGCGAGCTGAAGATCAGTGACGATGAGCTGCGCGAAACCATCATCGCCAACCAGCTGAAGAAGATGCAAGAGCGCGGCAGCGACCTGACGATCTTCTCGCCGCGCGCTAGTTTCATGGCCCATCACATCGGGGACTTCAACGTCAGCTCGACCTGGGCCGCGATCTGCAACGAGCTTTGTTATCGCGTGTCGAAGCTGTTCCCGGACCATTTCATTCCGGCGGCAATGCTGCCGCAGTCGCCGGGTGTCGACCCGAAGACCTGCCTTCCCGAGTTCGAGAAGTGCGTCAAGGAATACGGCAACGTCGGCATCAACCTGAACCCCGATCCCTCGGGCGGCCACTGGACTTCACCGCCGCTGTCGGACCGCGCGTGGTACCCGATCTACGAGAAGATGGTCGAGCATGGCGTGCCGGCGATGATCCACGTCAGCACCAGCTGCAACGCCTGCTTCCATACGACCGGTGCGCATTACCTGAACGCCGACACGACGGCCTTTATGCAATGCCTGACCAGCGATCTGTTCAAGGACTTTCCGACGTTGAAGTTCCTGATACCGCATGGCGGTGGTGCGGTGCCTTATCACTGGGGCCGCTTTCGCGGCCTCGCGCAGGAACTGAAGAAGCCGCTGCTGCAAGAGCATCTGCTGAACAACATCTTCTTCGACACCTGCGTCTATCACCAGCCGGGCATCGATCTGCTGACCAAGGTGATCCCGGTCGACAACATCCTGTTTGCCAGCGAAATGATCGGCGCGGTGCGCGGCATCGACGCCGAGACCGGCCATTACTACGACGACACCAAGCGCTACATCGAGGCGTCGACCTTGCTCAGCGCAGCCGACAAGCACAAGGTTTACGAGACCAATGCACGGCATGTCTATCCGCGGCTCGATGCCGCGCTGAAAGCGAAGGGGCAGTGACATGACACTACCGATGAACCAGCTCGGCGTCGTCAAGCGCCACATCATTCGTGCCGACCGCGCTGCGGTCGACAAGTTGTCGCGCTTCGGTTCGGCCACCGTGCACGAGGCCATGGGCCGCGTCGGCCTGCTCAAGCCTTACCTGCGGCCGATCTACACCGGCGCTTATGTTTGCGGCACGGCGGTGACCGTGCTGCTGCAGCCGGGAGACAACTGGATGATGCATGTGGCCGCCGAGCAGCTGCAGGAGGGCGATGTGGCCGTGGCCGCCTGCACGGCCGACAACGAAGACGGATTCTTCGGCGACTTGCTGGCCACCAGCTTTCGCGCGCGCGGCGCACGCGGGTTGGTGATCGATGGCGGCGCACGTGATGTCAAAGATTTGAGCGCGATGAAGTTCCCGGTGTTCAGCCGCGCCATCAGTGCGAAGGGCACGATCAAGGCGACGCTGGGCTCGGTCAACATCCCGATCGTCTGCGCGGGTGCCGTGGTCAACCCCGGCGACGTGGTGATCGGCGATGACGACGGCGTGGTCGTCGTGCCGGCTGCAATTGCTCAGCAAGTGGCCGATGCGGCGGAAGCCCGCGAAAACTTGGAGGCCGAGAAGCGCGCCAAGCTCGCGGCCGGTGTCCTGGGGCTGGACATTTACAAGATGCGTGAGCCGCTGGAGAAAGCGGGTTTGAAGTACATCGATTAGGGACATGGCCCCCCAGCCGCTTCGCTCCTGCCCCCAAGGGGCGCCGCCCATCGGACCGGCAAAGCCGGATCCAAGGGCGTGGCTTGATCAATGCCCCGCCAACCGCTGAGGAGAGACGGATGAACATCGATTCCACCCAATGGCACATCGGCCTCGTCGGTTATGGCGAGGTCGGCCGCATCCTCGCGGAGGACCTGCGCGCGCAGAAGATCCGCGTCAGCGCGCATGACCTCAAGCTCGGCAGCGATGCCGGCTCGCCGCTGCGCCAGCACGCGGCCGAGCACGGCGTGACGCTGTTCGAATCGCACGCCGAGCTGGCGGCCGAGGTCGACTTCATCATCAGCGCCGTCACCGCCAGCCAGGCCGTGCCGGTCGCGCAGGCCTGCGCGGGCGCGATCAAACCCAGCGCCTACTTCCTCGACTTCAACTCCGCCTCGCCCGGCGCCAAGATCCGAGCGGCCGACATGGTCAGCCGCAACGGCGGGCGCTATGTCGAAGGCGCGGTGATGACGTCGATCCCGCCCTACCGCATCAAGGTGCCGCTGTTGCTCGGCGGGCCCGAAGCAAAGTCGTTGATGCCGCTCCTCAACGCACTCGGCTTCGACAGCAAGGTGTCGAGCGAAAAGCTGGGCGTGGCCTCGGCCACCAAGATGTGCCGCAGCGTGATGATCAAAGGCCTGGAGGCCATGGTCATCGAGAGTTTCACGACCGCACGGGCTTACGGTGTGGAAGACCAGGTGCTGGCTTCGCTGACTGAGACCTTTCCGGGCATCGACTGGGAAAAGCAGGGCACGTATTTCTTTCAGCGCGTGATCCAGCATGGCCGGCGCCGGGCCGAAGAAGTGCGCGAAGTCGCCGAGACCGTGCGTGACATCGGCCTGACCCCGTGGTCTGCGAATGGCACCGCCGACCGCCAAGCCTGGGTGGCCGATCTTGCCGATGATGGCTTGTTCGGGCCGAAGGCGGCCAAGCGCGACACCTGGCGCACCGAGGCGGATCGCATCCTGTCGGTCGTCAAGAAGACCGGCTGAGCGCTGGACTGTTGCTGCTGCGCTTGCTGCTGTCCGTACCATTAACCCCCTGGAGATCCGCTCATGAAGAATTGGATTCAGCAAGCCGCCGCCGCCTGGGCGCTGGCCTTCGGCTTATCGCTGGTGGCATCGGCGCAGGAGTTTCCGACGCGGCCGGTGCGCATCCTCACGCCGTTCCCGGTGGGCGGCGGGCCGGAAGCCACGCTGCGCATGCTGGCCGAGAAGCTGACGAAGGCCTGGGGCCAGCCGGTGATCATCGAAAACAAGCCGGGTGCCAATGGGTTCATTGCGATCGATGCGTTCAAGCATGGCGCGACCGACGGGCATGACCTGCTTCAGCTCGATAACGTGCATCTGTCGGCGTACCCGTACTTGTTCAAGAAGCTGCCCTACGATCCGCAGAAAGACTTCGACCCGCTGTTGCCGCTGTTCAAGACCTACTTCTTCTTCACGGTGGCTGCCAGCAGCCCGTACAAGACGGTGGCCGACCTGGTGAATGACGCGAAGGCGCGTCCCGGCAAGCTCAACTACGGTTCGTGGTCGAACGGAAATCCGGTGCATCTGGCTTCGGCCGTTTTCCAGTCGGTGACCGGCACGCAGATGGAGCATGTGGTCTACAAAGAAACCTCGCAGCTCTACACCGGTGTGGCCAATGGCGACCTGGCCTTTGCGCTTGGCAGCAGCGGCACGGCCGGCGCGCTGCAACGGGCCGGCAAGCTGCGTTATCTCGCGGTGGCCGCGCCGGCCCGACTGGCGACGTTCCCCGATGTGCCGACGGTGGCCGAATCGGGTGGGCCGGCCGGCTTCGTGGCGCAAGGCTGGACGGCCATCGCCGCGCCCAAGGGCTTGCCACCTGCGGTGGCCGAGAAGATACGCCGTGACATTGCGAAGGCATTGAGCGAGGCCGACATCCAGCAGCGTTACCTCACCTTCGGCTATGAGCCGTTCCCGCAGACACGCGAGCAATTCAACGCCTTCATTCAGAGCGAGTCGGCGCGCTTCGCCGAGATCATCAAGAAGACCAACGTGTCGCTCGATTGAGCCGGCTTCTAACCTTGCTCATTTGTCATTTGCCATTCGTTCTTCTCCCCGGTTCCATTTCAAACTTCGCCTGAGAGCCTTGCCATGCTTTTCGACATGACCCCCGGCTGGTTGCCGTTTCATCCCCGGCCGTCCACGCCGCGCTTTGCCTTGCCGGCGGGGGCGGTGGACGCGCATTGCCATGTGTTCGGCCCCGGCGATGAATTTCCGTATGCGCCGGAGCGCAAATACACGCCTTGCGATGCCTCGAAGCAGCAACTGTTCGCGCTGCGTGATCACCTGGGCTTCGAGCGCAACGTGATCGTGCAGGCGACCTGCCATGGCAGCGACAACCGCGCGCTGGTCGATGCCCTGCGCCACTCAAACGGTAAGGCGCGCGGCGTGGCCACCGTCAAGCGCAGCGTGAGCGATCATGAGCTGCAAGACATGCATGCGGCCGGCGTGCGCGGCACGCGTTTCAACTTCGTCAAGCGCCTGGTCGACTTCACGCCCAAAGACGAGCTGATGGAAATCGCCCAGCGCATCGCGCCACTGGGCTGGCATGTGGTGATCTATTTCGAAGCGGTCGATCTGCCCGAGCTGTGGGACTTTTTCACTGCGCTGCCGACCACCGTCGTCGTCGATCACATGGGCCGCCCGGATGTTGGCAAGCCGGTCGACGGACCAGAATTCGAGCTGTTCGTGAAGCTGATGCGCGAGCACAGCAATGTGTGGTCGAAGGTCAGCTGCCCCGAGCGGCTGTCGATCAGCGGGCCGCCTGCGCTGGACGGCGAGACGAACCCTTATCGCGACGTGATCCCGTTCGCGCAGCGCCTGGTCAACACCTTTCCCGACCGCGTGCTGTGGGGCACCGACTGGCCGCACCCGAACCTGAAGGACCACATGCCCGACGATGGCCTGCTGGTCGACTACGTGCCCCACATCGCGGTCACCGCGGAGTTGCAACGCCGATTGCTGGTCGACAACCCGATGCGCCTGTACTGGCCGGAAGAGGCGAGGGCCAGCGCATGAAGGGCTACAACGAAGCGTTCAAGGACATTCCCGGCACGGTGGTGTTCGATGGCGAGCAGTCGCGGCTGGGCTTTCACCTGAACCAGTTCTGCATGTCGCTGATGAAGGCGGCGAACCGCGATGCCTTCAAGGCCGACGAGCGCGCGTTCCTGCTGACCTTCCCGATGAGCGAAGCGCAGCGCGAGGCGGTGCTGTCGCGCGACTACAACCGGATGATCGCGTTGGGCGGCAACATCTACTTCCTGGCCAAGATCGGCGCCACCGATGGCTGCTCGTTCCAGAACTTGGCCTCGAAGATGACCGGCATGGCCGAGGAGGACTACCGCGCGATGATGATCGCTGGCGGCCGGCCGGTCGATGGCAACCGCAGCCGATCGGAGGAACGCTGATGGCCAGAATCGTTGCGGGTGTCGCGACCTCCCACATCCCCGCGGTGGGCGCCGCGCTCGACCTGGGCAAGACGCAAGATCCATATTGGCAGCCGGTGTTCCAGGGCTATGAGTTCGTCAAGACCTGGATCGCCGAGCAGAAGCCCGATGTCGTGATCCTTGTCTACAACGACCATGCGAGCGCGTTCTCGCTCGAGATGATCCCGACCTTTGCGATCGGCTGCGCCGAGTCGTTCAACCCGGCCGATGAGGGCTGGGGGCCACGCCAGGTGCCGGTGGTGCAGGGCCACCCCGAGCTGGCCTGGCACATCGCGCAGTCGACGATCCTCGATGAGTTCGACATGACGATCGTCAACAAGATGGACGTCGACCACGGATTGACGGTGCCGCTGTCGCTGGTATTCGGACAACCCGAAGCCTGGCCTTGCAAGGTGATTCCGCTGGTAGTCAACGTGGTGCAGTACCCGCCGCCCACCGGCAACCGCTGCTACCACCTGGGCCGTGCCATTCGCCGGGCCGTGGAATCGTTCGAGCCCGATCTGAAAGTGATGATCTTCGGCACCGGCGGCATGTCGCACCAATTGCAGGGCCCGCGCGCCGGGCTGATCAACAAGGCCTTCGACACGGCGTTTCTCGACGGCCTGACACAGAACCCACAGGCGCTCGCGAAGAAGCCGCACATCGACTACGTGCGCGAAGCCGGCTCGGAAGGCATCGAGCTGGTGATGTGGCTGATCATGCGCGGCGCCTTGAATGACCAGGTGCGCGAGCTGCACCGCCACTACCACGTGCCCGCGTCGAACACCGCCGTGGGCCACATCGTTCTGGAGAACATGGATGACTAAGACAGTGAAAGTGGCGCTTGCCGGTGCAGGCGCTTTCGGTATCAAGCACCTCGATGCGATCCGCTTGATCGATGGCGTGGAAGTCGTGTCGCTGGTCAGCCGCGACCTGGATAAGACGCGCGAGGTGGCCGCCAAATACGGCATTGGCCATGTGACGACCGATCTCGCCGACAGCCTGGCGCTGAAAGAGGTCGATGCAGTGATCCTGTGCACGCCCACGCAAATGCATGCCGAGCAATCGCTGGCCTGCCTGCGGGCCGGCAAGCATGTGCAGGTGGAGATTCCGCTGGCCGACAGCCTGGACGGCGCGCAGGCCGTCGTGAAGCTGCAAAAGGAGACGGGCCGGGTCGCGATGGTCGGCCACACCCGCCGCTTCAACCCGAGCCACCAATACGTGCAGAAGAAGATTGCCGCTGGCGAATTCAAGCTCCAGCAGCTGGACGTGCAAACCTATTTCTTCCGCCGCACGAACATGAATGCGCTGGGCCAGCCGCGCTCCTGGACCGACCATTTACTGTGGCACCACGCGGCGCACACGGTGGACTTGTTCGCCTACCAAACCGGCGGTGAGATCGTGGCAGCGAACGCGATGCAAGGGCCGATCCATCCGACGCTGGGCATTGCGATGGACATGTCGATCCAGCTGAAGAGCAGCACCGGCGCGCTGTGCACCTTGAGCCTGAGTTTCAACAATGAGGGGCCGCTCGGCACCTTCTTCCGCTACATCGGCGACACCGCCACCTACCTGGCGCGTTATGACGATCTCTACAACGGCAAGGACGAGAAGATCGACGTGAGCCAGGTGGATGTGTCGATGAACGGCATCGAGCTGCAAGACCGAGAATTTTTCGCCGCGATTCGCGAAGGCCGCGAGCCCAACTGCAGTGTCGCGAAGGTGCTGCCGTGCTATCGCGTGCTGCATCAGCTGGAGCAGCAGCTGGCGAAGGCTTGAGCCTTGTCTGAGCTGCCTGTCACCTCAGCTGGATTGGCTACATAAGGAAAAAAGCGCTGAAGTTTTGGCTTCAGCGCTTTTGTTGAGTTACGCCGATTCGGGTGCGGCCGGGGCTTTGATCAAGCCGGCTGCAACACGCCGCGTTCGATCTGGTCACGCTCCAGTGATTCGAACAGTGCCTTGAAATTGCCGGCGCCGAAGCCATCGTCGCCCTTACGTTGGATGAACTCGAAGAACACCGGGCCCAGCATCGCTGACGAGAAGATCTGCAGCAGCAGGCGTTGCGTGCCGTCTTCGGTGCTGCCGTCGAGCAGCAGGCCACGGGCTTGCAGCTGGGCGGTGTTCTCACCGTGGCCCGGCAGGCGCTCATCGAGCATGCGGTAGTAGGTAGCGGGCGGGGCCTTCATCAGCGGCACGCCGGCCTGGATCAGGCTGTCAACGCTGGCCATGATGTCGTCGCTCAACAAGGCGATGTGCTGGATGCCCTCGCCGTTGAAGGCCATCAGGAATTCTTCGATCTGGCCGGCGCCCTTTGACGACTCTTCGTTCAGCGGGATGCGAATCATGCCGTCCGGTGCGGTCATCGCCTTCGAGGTCAGGCCGGTGTATTCACCCTTGATGTCGAAGTAGCGGATTTCGCGGAAGTTGAACAGGCGCTCGTAGAACGCAGCCCAGAAGCTCATGCGGCCGCGATAGACGTTGTGCGTCAGGTGGTCGACGATCTGTAAGCCGTGGCCGACCGGGTGCGGGTCGACGCCGGGCAGGAATTCGAAGTCGATGTCGTAGATCGACCGGCCCTCTTCAAAGCGGTCGATCAGGTACAACGGCGCGCCACCAATGCCTTTGATGGCCGGCAGCCGCAGCTCCATCGGGCCCGTTGGAATCTCGATGGGCTGTGCGCCGAGATCCAGCGCACGTTGATAAGCCTGATGCGCGTTCTTGACACGGAAAGCCAGGCCGCAAGCGCTCGGGCCGTGTTCGGCCGCGAAGAAGGCCGCCGCGCTGCCAGGCTCGCGATTGACGATGAAGTTGATGCCGCCTTGGCGGTACAGCGACACGTCCTTCGAGCGGTGCCTGGCAACTTCGGTGAAGCCCAGCAAGGTGAAGGTGGACTCCAGCAAGCCGGCCGTGGGCGACGCGAACTCGATGAATTCGAAGCCCATCAAACCCATTGGATTGTCGAAAAGATCGGTCATGTCGCTCTCCAGTTGAAGCCAGGAACTGTAGGCCGCGCGGGCCGCAGGCTTCCTGCATTGAGGGCCGGTGAGAGCGGGTTGTTTGCAATAATCCTGCAACGGCAAGAGGTGGTTGCAATGAACGAGATGGATGAGATCGACAAGCGCATGCTTCGTGCACTGCAAGACCATGGCCGAGCGACTTACGACGAGCTCGGGCTGGCGCTGGGGCTGTCGCCTTCGACCGTGCTGCGCCGGGTGAGGCGGCTTGAGGAGTCCGGCGTCATCGTCAGCTACCGTGCGATGGTCGATGCGAAGAAGGCCGGCATGGGCTTGCAGGCTTACATCAACGTGCGGCTGGAAAAGCACATCGAGAGCACGCAGCGCAGCAGCCCGATGGAGCAGTTCCGGGTGTCGGTGGAAACGTGGCCGGAGGTGATCGAATGCGTGTCGCTGACGGGCGAGATGGACTTTTTGCTGCGGGTGGTGGCCGTCGACATGGCGCACTTCTCAAACTTCATTTCCGAGAAGCTGCTGCGCCACCCGAGCGTGCGCGACTGCAAGTCGAGCTTTGTGCTGGACACGGTCAAGCGCGCGGCAGGCTTGCCGCTGTGAGCGAAGCGACCAAGGCCACGTCGCCGCCGCTCGGGTTCGACAGATGACCTAACGTCATCCGATCACGGTGCCTCGCACTTCGCCGAGGCCGATGCGCTTCGCGCCCTGGCGCTCGCACCAGCCGCGCAGGATCAGCGTGTCGCCGTCTTCGAGAAAGCTGCGGGTCTCACCATTGGGCAGCGTGATCGGGCGCTTGCCGCCTTGTGTCAGCTCCAGCATCGAGCCCGCCTGTTCAGGCAGCGGGCCCGACAAGGTGCCGGAGCCCAGCAAGTCGCCGGGTTGAAGGTTGCAGCCGTTGACGGTGTGGTGCGCAATCAGTTGGGCGACGGTCCAGTAAGCCGCTTCGCGCGACCCGCCACGCGTGAGGCGGGTCGGGGTTTCGCCGGCTTGCGCCATGCGCGGCGTCTGGATCAGCACTTCGAGTTGGATGTCGAGCGCGCCGCCGGCGCGGTTGGCGGGGCTGTCGAGGTAAGGCAACGGCGCCGGGTCGGCTGCAGGGCGCTCGAAGGGGGCACGGAATGGCGCCAGCGCTTCGGTGGTGACGATCCACGGGGAGACCGTCGATGCAAAGTTCTTCGCGAGAAAGGGGCCGAGCGGCTGGTATTCCCAGGCTTGCAGGTCACGCGCCGACCAGTCGTTCAGCAGGCCGACACCGAACCAATGTGCTTCGGCGTTAGTGATGTCGATCGGCTGCCCCAATGCATTGCCCTGGCCGACGTAATAAGCCAGTTCCAGCTCGTGGTCGATGCGCTTGCTGGGGCCGAACGACGGGGTCTCGGCATCGGGCGCTTTTGTTTGACCTTGGGGACGCTTGAAAGCCTGGCCGCTGACGCCGATCGATGACGAGCGGCCGTGATAGCCGATCGGCACCCATTTGTAGTTCGGCATCAACGGTTGATCGGGGCGGAACAGCCGGCCTACCGCGGTGGCGTGGTGGATGCCGGTGTAGAAGTCGGTGTAGTCGCCGATGCGGCAAGGCACGGTGAGTTCGGCATCGGCCTGGCGTACCAGCAGCGAAGCCTGGTCGCGTTGCGGGCTGTCGGTGCGCAGCAGGCGCGAGATCGCCCGGCGCAAGGCAGCACGCTCAGGCTGCGGGTAAGCCATCAACACATTGATGTCGTCGGTGGCGATCAAGCCACTGGCGCGCAAGTCCAGGATGTCATCGCCAATGGCCACGCCGATGCGCCAGGGCGAGCTGCTGGCCGCGAGCCGGAAGCGGCCAAACGGCAGATTCTGGATCGGGAACGGATGGTCGGGCTTGTTGGCCGACGCGAGCCAGCTGGTCAGCGAGGCGTCGTGGGTTTCATTGAGCGTGGCGTGGTGTGGTGCGTTGATCTGCGAGGTCATGGGTGCTCCGGATGGAATTGTTTCTCGACGTCCAGCCAGCACTGGTAGTAGTTCGCTTGCAGCTGAGAGGCGGCGAGGGCGGCGGGCGTTGGGCGGATCACGTGGCGGGTCTCGAACATGAAGGCCATCGTCGCGTCGACCTTGCGCGGCTGCAGTGTGTCTTCGGCGCTGGCCTTGCGAACGGTGGCGGCGTCCGGGCCGTGGCCGCTCATGCAGTTGTGCAGGCTCGCGCCGCCCGGCGCGAAGCCTTCGGCCTTGGCGTCGTAATGGCCGTGGATCAGGCCCATGAATTCGCTGGCGACGTTGCGATGGAACCAAGGCGGGCGGAAGGTGTTTTCGGCGACCAGCCAGCGCGGCGGGAAGACGACGAAATCGATGGTGTCGACGCCGGGTGTGTCGGACGGTGATTGCAATACCAGGAAGATGGACGGGTCCGGGTGGTCGTGGCTGATCGAACCGATGGTGTTGAAGCGGCGCAGGTCATATTTGTAGGGCGCGTAGTTGCCGTGCCAAGCCACAACGTCCAACGGGGAATGGTCGAGTTTGGCGCGCCACAGGTTGCCACCGAATTTGGTGACCAGATCGAACTCGCCGTCGATGTCTTCGAACCAGGCTTCAGGCGTTTGAAAGTCGCGCGGGTTGGCCAGGCCGTTGGAGCCGATCACACCGAGGTCGGGCAGCTGGAAGGGCGCACCGAAGTTCTCGCAGATGTAGCCGCGTGCGGCTCCGTCCAGCAGTTCAACCCGAAAACGAATGCCGCGCGGAATAACGGCGAACTCCTGCGGCTCTACATCCAACAAACCTAACTCGGTAGCCAAGCGCAGCCGGCCTTGCTGCGGAACGATCAGCAGCTCGCCATCGGCATTGCAGAAGAAGCGCGTCATCGAGCGGTTGGCGGCATACATGTGAATGCCGGCGCCCGACTGCGCGAGCGGGTCGCCATTGCCGGCCATGCTGAACAGGCCATCGATGAAGTCGGTCGGTGCATCGGCGGCGGGCAGCGGCATCGGGTCCCAGCGCAGCTGGTTGGGCGTGGTGGGCTGGGTGCCGTAGTCGTTGGTGAAGCGACCGTTGTCGATGCGCTCGAACGGCCGGTGCGCAGCCGCCGGGCGAATGCGGTAAAGCCAGGAGCGGCGGTTGCGATGCCGTGGTGCCGTGAAGGCGGTGCCGGAGATCTGCTCGGCATAGAGGCCATAGGCGCATTGCTGCGGCGAGTTTTGCGAGGCGGGCAGTGCGCTGGGCAAGGCCTCGGTCGCCCATTCATTGGCAAAACCGGTCAGGTAGCGCAGGCCGTGCGAGGGAGGGCTTTCCATGGCGGGCTCCTTGATCCTGGAAGGGGAAGGAATCAATTCTTGGCGGAATGATCTATCAAGACAAGCGGCAGGCCAAAATACACGCCATTCACATTATGAATAGAGGTGGCCTGCCGATGAAGACGCTGCGAGATCTCGATCTCAACTTGCTGGTCGTGTTCCGGGAGGTGATGTCGACGCGGCAGATCTCGCAGGCGGCGCGCAATCTCGGCCTGTCACAACCAGCAGCGAGCAATGCGCTGACGCGGCTGCGCGCAACCTTTGACGACGAGCTGTTCGTGCGCGCGGGGCATTCGATGCAGCCCACGCGTCTGGCGTTGCAGCTCTCCGAGCCGATCGCTGCGGCGCTGGCGCTGATCCAGAACAGCATTCATCAGCAAGACGCATTCGATCCCGCGACCAGCGATCGGCACTTCAGCGTTGCGATGACCGATGTCGGCGAAGTCCACTTCATGCCGAGCTTGATCGCGCTCTGCGCCGAGATCGCACCGGGTGTTCGCTTGAGTGCAGTGCGCTCCAACGGCGCGGCACTGCGCGAAGCCTTGCACGACGGCAGCATCGATCTGGCGGTGGCGCCGTTTGAAGACATGCCCGAGGGTCTGTTCCGCCAGTTGCTGTTTCGCCAGCAGTGCGTGAGCCTGTTTCGCGCGTCGCACCCCTTTGCACGCCGCCCGCCGACGTCGTTAGCTGAATTTCGTGCAGCCAGGCATCTTTTTGTAGCCGATGCGGTCGGCCCCTACGCGGAAATCCAGCGGCGAATGGAAAAGGCCGGCGTGTTGCGAGCTGGGCACGATCAGGTGGCCAGTTTCTTGACAGCGCCGTTCATCGTCGCGGCGTCGGATTGCGTCGTCACGGTGCCCGACCGCCTGGTGCCGCAATTCGCCGAGCCCTTGGGCCTGGTCTGCGCCAAGCCGCCATTGCGTTTGCCTGTTTTGCGCACTTGCACTTTCTGGCACCGGCGTGCCAACGACGATGTTGGTAATCGATGGCTTCGTTCTTTGATTGCGGACGCCTTCGGAGGCACCAAGCTGTCGCAATAAGGCGTCAACGTGTGACAAAACCCTTGGGATTAACCCCTGTCATGGTGGGTCCGATCTCACTGTTTTCGCGCCTGTCCACCGGGCGTCAGGGGGTGGTCATACCAAAAAAATATATATTGAAGCTTTAAAGATGTATTTGTAGCCAGAACAATCCGCTCCCTACGATCTCTTCACGTCATCACCGGAGCCACCTTGAAAAGTTCATTTCACACTGTTCGCATCGCAGCCCCGCTGGCTTTGGCCATCGCCGGGATCTTGTCGATGACCGGCACCTCCAGCGCCTTTGCGCAATCCAATGTCCAGATCTTCGGAACGATCGACTTGAACGTGACTTACTCCAAAGCTGGCGGCGAGTCGCGCACCGCGCTGGATCAGGGCGGCAATATTTTCCCGAGCCGGCTCGGCTTCCGCGGTACTGAAGACCTCGGCGGCGGTCTGGCCGCAAGTTTCTGGATTGAGTCAGCCATCCTGGCCGACACCGGTGCGCAGCAAGGCGTGGCGTGGCATCGCCGTTCCACCGTGAGTCTGTCGTCCGCGACGCTCGGTGAGTTGCGGCTGGGCCGCGATTACACGCCGGTCTTCTGGAACGTCTCGCAGTTTGCGCCCTTCGGCACGGTGGGCGTGGCGGGTTCGGCCAACATTATTGAAGGCTATCCATTCGGCGTAGGCGGCGCGCGGACCTTCGTGCGCACCAGCAATTCGATTGGCTACTTCCTGCCAAAGAATTTGGGCGGCTTCTATGGCCAGGCGTTGGCAGCTCTGCCTGAAGGCGTCGACGGCACGCGTTTCGTTGGCGCTCGCGCCGGCTATGCCGAAGGCCCGGTGGACGTGGCGGTGGCCTATGGCGAGACGAAGGTCGCCAACGACGACGTGAAGTTCTTCAATGTCGGCGCTTCGTATAACTTCGGCCTGGTGCGCTTGATGGGCTATTACTTCGACCAGCGCGCCGAGAACGACGAGCAGAAGAACTACCTGCTCGGCTTGACCGCGCCGGTTGGGCCGCAGGGCACCTTCAAGTTCTCC
Organism: uncultured Rhizobacter sp.; assembly: GCA_964242145.1. Taxonomy (GTDB): domain Bacteria; phylum Pseudomonadota; class Gammaproteobacteria; order Burkholderiales; family Burkholderiaceae_C; genus Rhizobacter. Next base: position 18,061 of record CAXTCD010000002.1, on the reverse strand, counting down.
ATTGCTCGTGCTGACCGTTCCGGCACCGGCCTGGATGGTGATGATTCCACGCAGCTGGGCGTGGGCTACGTTCATGCGCTGAGCAAGCGGACCGCCTTGTACGGTACGTATTCGAAGATCAACAACAAGGGCAATGCGGTTTACGTCACCGGTGACGCGTCTCCGGACAGCACGCCGGGCGCCTCGGTCAGCGGGCTGCAAATCGGTTTGTCCCACAACTTTTAATTGATCGGATCGCCGGGCCACGCGGCTGCCTTGTGCAGTCTCGTGGCCCGCGTGCTTATTGTGGATGGCCGCCGAGGCGGCTCACGACGACCCGGAGCGCAGGCTAAGCCGCCTCTATGCCATGGCAACCGGAGTTGCGTGAACGCGACCTTGCCACTCTGCGCCGCGAGGCGATGGAAGCTGGTTTTCGCGTTGTGGATCCATCATCCGTACGCCCGTTATTTCCTTGGGCTGGGTTGTTTGAAGCGTGAAGTGGCTTGGGGTATGGGGCGGTGCTCGTCACAAAAATGCGCACTTCAGTGAGATCTGGCGTTATAGGCCCTCCTAAATCGATCGCAGCGGATGGTCGCTTTTGTAGGAATTGAACACGCATCATGCTTTTTGAATCATCAAAGAATTTCCTACGGGGCCGTCTCCGACAACGTTTGGTTTTTTTGAGTTGGCTTAGCGTTCTGTTGTTCTCATTTGGACTGGCGCAGGCCGATGAGTTGATCGCCGTGCAAATCGGCCCGATGACCGGCCCTGCCGCCGGCGATGCTCGCGAAGTCAACGAAGGTATCCGCGCGCATCTGGCCCAGTTCAATAAGCGCGGTGGCGTTCGCGCCTCAACGATTCGTCTTGTATTGTTCGATGACCAACGAGATCCGGCGGTCTTCGGTACGCGGCTTCGCGAAGCGATGCAGCTCAGGCCGATCGCAGTCTTATCGCCGATCGGCTCGACGATGATGAAGAAGGTGCTTGAGGAAAAACTTCTCGACGCCTATGACGTGATCGTGCTGAACGCCATTCCGGGTGCGCAGGCGCTGCGGGATCCGGGTCACCCGAAGCTGTTTCACCTTCGCGCGGGCGATCGGCAGGAGATTTCACGCCTCGTTCAGCATGCAGCGACGTTGGGTATCACCCGCATTTCGATCCTTCATCACGACGCGCCGGTCGGCCAGTCGGGTGCCGCGGTGGCTGCTGCGGTCGCCAAGACGCTCCCCGGCATGACGGTCTCGGCAGTGCAGTCCGGTGCCGATCCGGCCGATCTGCAAAAGGCGGCCCGCCTGGCGATGGCCGGCGAGCCGCAATGCACGTTGGTGCTGGGCGCGCCATCGTTCATCGTGGCAGGCGTCAATGCGTTGAGAACTGCCGGGGCCAATCAGCACATCTATGTGACCTCGGATGTACCGACTTCGCAGCTGATGCAGGTCGTTGGCACGCGGACGCGCGGTATTGCGGTGACGCAGAGCTACCCGAACCCGATGGGCCTCAACACCCCGCTTCAACGTGAATTCCAGACAGCGATGCGGCAAACCTTCCCCGACATCAAAGACCTCACTCCATTGCAATTCGAGGGCTTCATCACCGCTCGCGTATTGACTGAAGGGCTGCGCCGCGCCCGTGCGTCGACGCCAACAGCGCTGTCGGCGGCGTTGCACGCTGAGCCGATCGACCTGGCAGGCTTCAGCGTCGACTTCACACACGGCAATGTGGGCAGCCGTTTTGTCGACATTGGTGTGATCACCGCCGAAGGCAAATTGATGTATTGATCACGCCTCGTGCGTGATGTCGGGCGCTGATCGCGCCCATTGACGAGGAATGGCTGAAAAGCCTCCGTATTTGACCTTAAATACGTTTTAAATATTCAAAGAGCGCTGGAAATAGTATTTCCAGGTATGAGTCCGCGAACCTAGGATGCAACTTCGACCCATCGAAGACGGCATCAGGTCGCCGATCGGTTGAGCAGATCCGAGTGGACGTCGAAGCCACTCGATCGGAAGTGACAAAACCGACTCGATCACCTGAGGAAGACTCCATGCGCCGTTTCAAACCCTTTCTGGGCCTGATGTTCTCTGCCGTCGCCATCGCGGCGGCGGCTTTCCCTGCCTCTGCACAAGAGGTTTGGCCTTCACGAACGATTCGCTTCGTCACGCCTTCGCCCGCCGGCGTCGGCGCTGATTCGTTCGCCCGCTTGTATGCCGAAAATCTGGGCAAGGCGCTCGGCGTCACGGTAATCGTCGAGAACAAGCCGGGCGCGGCCGGCACCATCGGGACCGATGCCGTCGCCAAGTCGCCACCTGACGGCTATACCTTTTTGCTGACCACCAGCCTGCCGGTGACGGCCGCGCCGCACCTGTTTTCAAAGCTGCCCTATGACCCGCGCAAAGACCTGATGCCGGTGGCGCAGTTGTATCGCGGGGGCTCGTTCATCGTGGCCAATGCCGACTTTCCGGCCAAGTCGATCAAGGATGTGATCGCGCTGTCCAAGCAGAAGGCCGAATCGGTGATGTATGCGTCCTATGGTGCCGGCAGCACAGCCCACCTGGGCATGGAGCAGTTGCAGGACGCGACAAACATCCGGCTGGTGCAGATTCCCTATAAGCAAAGCGCGATGCCCGACGTGATCAGTGGTCAGGTGGCCATCGGCTTCGAGCCGCCGGTCTCAGCGCTGCCTAACATCAAGACCGGCCGCATTAAGGCGCTGGCTTATACCGGTGGCAAGCGCAGCGCGGCCTTGCCGGACGTGCCAACGCTTGCCGAAACTGTGCCCGGCCTGGAGATCTACACCTCGGTCGGTGTCTACGCGCCGAAGGGCACGCCTGCGGCCATCGTGACCCGCATCAATGCGGCACTCAACGCGGCCACCAAGACGACCGCTGTTGCAAAGGCGATTGCTGACGCCGGTTCTGACGCGATCACCGTCTCACCGGAACAAATGCAGAAGACTGACGACGCCGAGACCGAGTCGCTGGGCCGTCTGATCAAGGCAAAGAACATCACTCTCAACTGACCACAGCATGAACACCGAGACGCAGCCTCGAAGCGAACCCGCCGACATCGCGGCTTCTGTGGTGGCACGGTTGCGCCGCAAAGAGCCGGTCACCGCGCTTGGCGTGCGCTCTGCCCGCACCGCTGAAATTGCCCGTCTGGCCAAGGCCAGCGGCCACGATGTGATCTGGGTCGACCTGGAGCACAGCAGCATCTCGATCGAGGTGGCGTCGCAGATCTGCAGTGCGGCCATCGACATCGGCCTGACGCCGCTGGTGCGCGTACCGGAGCGCGAATACGGGGCAATCGGGCGGCTGCTGGATGGCGGGGCGATGGGCATCATTGCTCCGCGCATCGACACCGCTGCGCAAGCCGCCGATGTGGTGGCGGCTTGCCGCTTTCCACCGCTCGGGCACCGGTCGGCGATTGCACAGCTGCCGGCCGTTCGCTACCAGCGCCTGCCGGCCGCCGCGTTGAACGAAATCTCCAACCGCGGGACCATCGTGAAGGTGCTGATCGAAACCCAGTTGGGTCTCGACAACTTGCATCAGATCGCTTCGCTGCCGGGCATCGACATCATCGGCGTCGGCACCAACGACCTCAGCGCCGAACTCGGCGTGCCCGGCCAGACCAGCCATCCACTGGTGCGCGAGGCCCATGCCCATGCGCTGCGCGTGTGCGCCGCACTCGGCAAGCCTCTGGCTATCGGTGGCGTCTCTGACGCGGCCTACAACCTTGAAATTCTGCGCCTGGGTGGCGCCCCGTTCCTGATGACGGGCATTGACACCGAAATGATGCTGTCAGCAGCCCACGAGCGCGTTCGCAACGCACTTCAATCCATCGCTAACAACTCATGAGCCAAGCCGCCCCTCTCGAATCGGTGCCCACCCGCGCCGCCAGCAGCCTCACGCCACCCGCCTTCGCGATGCCTCCCGGCGCCTGCGACGCCCATGTCCATGTGTTTGGCCCCGCGAGCCGCTACCCTAGCGTGGCCACACCGCACTACACACTGCCCGACGGCGAGCCACCGAAGCTGCTGGCGATGACGGCTGCGATGGGTCTGGAGCGTTTCGCGATCGTTCAGCCCAGCTACTACGCGACCGACAACCGCTGCCTGCTGGACGCGCTGGACACGCTCGGCCAGGACATCGCGCGCGGTGTGGTGATGATCGAAGACACGATCACCGACCGCGAGCTGGATGCCATGCATGAGCAAGGCGTACGCGCGGTGCGGCTCGACCTGTTCCTGCGCGCCAGTTGGCCAATTGCTTCGGTCGTCGACTACATCCGCAAAAGCGCGCAGCGCATTCGCCGCCTAGGCTGGCACGTGCAGTTCTATACGCCGGGCTATGTGGTGCGGGATCTGATTCCGTTCATGAAAGATTTCGATTTCGACTTCGTGATCGACCACATGGGCTACATGCTGGAGTCGGACGGCCTGACCCGCGCCGACTTCGACCGCCTCGTAACCGCCGCGCGCGACGGGCGTGGCTGGCTCAAGCTGTCCGCGCCGTACAGGCTCGCCAAGGACGGCAACTTCGCGCGGCTGCGCCCCTTGGCCGAGACCATCGTTGCCGAGCTCGGCGATCGCACCGTCTGGGGCAGCGACTGGCCGCACATTCCGCGTGGCGACAAAGACACCGGCGACTTGCTGAACCTGCTGGGTGACTGGATTCCCGACGCGAATGCGCGCAACAAAGTGCTGTCGGGCAACCCGGCGCGCCTCTACCAATTCGAAGCATGAACACACCGATCCACGCCGATGCCGCAGCGGCCTACGGCCCAACCCAGGGTTTGAAAGAACTGCAGCGTCTGCCCACCAGCGGCGCGCGCGCGGTTGAGCCGTTTCAGATCGATGGCGTGCAATACCTGGCCGTGCCGCAACTGGCAGCCGATGTGCCGGACAAGCCCGCAGCGATGACTGGCGGTAACAGCGATGTCGACCTGATCATCTATCGCTGGGACCAAGGCCGCTTCGTGGAGGGGCAGCGCCTGCCGGTGCCGGGCGGTGAAGACGCCGAATTCTTCGAGATCGGGGTGCGCAAGTTCCTTGCGACGGCCAGCCTGCGTGCAGGCGCCGGCCCGTATCAGATGGACGTGGCATCGACGATCTACGAATGGAACGGGCAGCAGTTCGTGCCGTTCCAGGCTATCTCGACCTTCGCGGCGAAACAATGGTGCCACTTCGAACTCGAAGACTCGCACTACCTCGCGCTCGCGCAAGGTGCGCTGCTGCCGGGCCATCAGAACCGGGAGTCGTGCATCTTCAAATGGGATGGCGCGCGCTTCGTTGAGTTCCAGCGCATTCCTTCGGCCTGGGGCTACAACTGGCTGCCGCTGCAAACCGAAGCTGGCTTCTTGCTGCTCTACGCCGACCATGCGGCAGGCTCGCGTGTGTTGCGCTGGAGCGGCAGCGAATTCGTTGTGCATCAGGAATTGCGTGGCGGAAGTGGCCGGGCCTTTTCGAGTTTCCGCGCGCAAGGCGCGTTGTGGCTGGCGTTCGCCAATCTGCATGACGACTCGCTGCTGTATCGCTGGGATGGCTCGGCGTTTGTCGAGCATCAAGTGCTGAGCGGCCACGGCGGGCGCGAGTTTCAGTGGATTGAAGGAACCCCCGGCCGGCTGGTGCAGGTCAACTTCATCCACGGCACGCGCGAGGCGCCGTTGCCGAAACTGAGTGCGTTCGTCTATGGCTGGCAAGGCGATCGCTTGATGGTGGATGATGCGTTTCCGACCACCGGCGGCACCGATGCCGCATTGCTGACGCTTGATGGCAAGCCATGTCTTGCGATTTCCAACAGCCTGGGAGCGGATGTGCGTTTTCGGGCTGACTGTGTCATCTATCAAATACTTGAGACCGATGCGACATGACGACACCCGTGTATGAAGTGAATGAGGCTTTTCAAGGGCTGTTCAAGGCGTTCACCAATGAGGCCGACAGCATCGGCTCGCAACTGACGAATGCCATGCATGAGGCCAGCCGCGACGCCGCCTTGCTGGTCTCGACCGCATCCGACATCGTGTTGTTCCCGGGCCAGGGCCGGCCGGCGCAGATCGAAAGCTTTCGGCGATCGACGCGTGGCTTCATCGAAATGACCGCGGTCTCGCATGTGCCGCTGGCCATCGGCTACGTCGCGCGCATGCGTGAAATGGCACCTGAGAGCGAGGCTTGGCGCGAGCGCCTGCTGAAGCTGCGCCATCACATGGAGCGCACGCGCGCCGCCAATACCGTGAGCCTGTGGCGCGATCAGGTATCGCTCTCGGCCTTCGCCGGCCTGGAGCCGAAGATCACGGCGATGGTCGAGTACACCTTGAGCCGCACGACCGACTACGTCGATCGCGCATTGAAAGATCCGACGCTGCTTGAGTTCAGCGTGCTGCGTGATCAGTACTTCGCCCCGCCCACGAGCGTGTTGCCGGTGTCGATGAACGACATCATGTTCTCGACTTTCGGGCTGGCTTATGTCGATATTGCATATCGCATCCAGAAATGGCTGACGCAGCATGATGTCGATTGGCAACGCGCGATGGTGCTTGTCAGCGGGCGATCGGGCCGCCCGACTGCTGGCGCAACCTGGTCGTCCAACAACATGTGCAACCTGATCTGGCGCGCGACTAACATCACACATGAGCGGGTTTATGTGGCGCCGCATGCGCCGGGCTTTTCAGTGCAAAACCTGCCTGACGAGCAGGGCATGGTCGAGCTGGAGGCCAGCTTTCGCCGCATCTGGTGCCATACGCGGGCTTCGGTGGAAGCGTCGCGTCGCATGTTCGATGGCTATGAGGCTTATGTATTCACGCCCAGCCCATCCGAAGGCATGCCGGTGATCCGGTCGCTGGACGACCGGGAAGCTTGCGTTGCACGCCTGCGCCGCATCATGGAAGACCCACAGCAGTTGCTTTCCAACTGCGTGGCCGACTATGTGGTGGACGCGCTGAGCCGCAATGGCAATCGCCCTGAGCAGGTGGAAATTCCAGGGTTCACGAACGTCACCTTTCCGAGCTGAGTGTGAGCGGGCTGGCCGTTTGAGCGGTGATGGACAAACGCCGCATGGCGGCCTGTCGCGCTCACTGTGTCAATGCCGACCACGGTAAGGGCTTTTCTGGCCGTGCTGAAGTGGATGTGCCGCTAGGATCTTCAGCAGAACTTAACGAGATCAGCCCATTGGAACTTCGTCATTTGCGTTACTTCGTGGCCGTCGCTGAAGAACTGAACTTCACGCGTGCTGCCAAACGTTTGTATATCGCCCAGCCGCCGCTCAGCACGCAGATCCGCCTGTTGGAAGAGGAGTTGGGCGCACAGCTTTTCGAGCGCGACAAACGCAAAGTCTTCCTGACTCAGGCGGGCAAGCAGATGCTCGAACGCGCGCGCGACATCCTCGCCGCAGCCGACGAAGCGCAGAAGATGACGCGCCGCGCGGCCGACGGCGAGATCGGCGAAGTTCACCTCGGCTATGCGGCCTCGGCGATGTTCAGCGACGTGTTGCCGCAAGCCATTCGCCGCTTCAGGGCGCGGCTGCCCCAGGTTCGGCTGACGGTGCATGAGATGCCTTCGATCGATCAACTGGTGGCGATTCATAACCGTGAACTCAACGCGGGGGTGGTTCGCCGCCCCGAGATCTCGTCGCCCGCGGGCGTGGTCATCGAGGAGTGGTACCGCGCGCCGCTGGTCGCAGCGATTCCGTCCGACCATGTGCTGGCGGAATCTGCGTCGATCCGCATTTCTGATCTGAAAGACCATCCACTGATCACCTTCCCGCGCAACTCCGGGATCGGCTTGTACTGGCGACTGTATGAGCTGTGCATGAAGGCCGGCTTCCATCCACGCATTGCCAAAGAAGCGCGTGACTACGCCATCATGGTCGGCTTGGTGGCTGCCGGTGTGGGAGTGGCGGTGGTGCCGGCCGATGCCCAGTGCATCAAGCTCACCGGCGTGGTCTACCGGCCTTTGCTCGGCAATGAAGGCTTCTCGGCCCTTCACATCGCACGCCGCATCGATGAGAACGACAACTTCGTGCTGCAGCTGATCGAGGAATTGCGCGCTGGCACACAGGTCGTCTGATCCGTTCGAGCTGCATCTTGTGATTGCTTCAGAGCGCGGCTTGTAGGCTCGCCAATGACGCTGGATGGTCGACCTTGAGGGCCGATGGGTCGAACTGACATTTGCCGCCTGAGGCAACGCGCTCAGGGCAGTTCGAACTCATGGAGGTCTCGCCAGAGGTAGGAGAGATAGGCCTCGCGCACCGCGGGTGCCTGGCATGCCTCCAGCAATCCGCCGCACTGCCCTCGTGCCCAGACGTTGGCCGCCAACCAATCGTCGAGCGGCGCGCCTGCGGCCTGCGCAAGCAGCCCCGGCAGGAAGACGATGTCCACGGCGCGCGCCGCCCGTTCCTCGTTGGGGCGACGGCGGTTGCTCGTTACCTCGTACCAAGTCTGATACCGGGTCGGCACGCGCCCGGCTGCGGTCGGCAGCGACTGCATGCGCTGCCGCAACGTGACCGCGTTGGCAAAAGGCGGTTGATGGTCTCCGAACCAAGCGAGCACTGCCGGCCTGTGCGCGTTGAGCACGGCCTCGCGGGTGAGATTCAGTTCGCGTTCGAACTCTTTCGTGCGCCAAAGGTAATCGGCGACGCTTTGCGCTTCCGCTGTTGAGCCGAAAGCCTTGGAAGCTTCAGAGATGAGTCTGGCCGGCACCCGTTCCATGCGCACGCCATGCTCAGCGTGGTTGAAGATCGTCAGCACGAACAGGAACACCGGTTGATCGCGATGCCGCTCACCCGCAAGCACCTTGCGGGCAGCGGCATGCACCAACGCATCCGGCGTGTCGTAGTCGCCGGAAAGACCCTGCTCCGAAGCGTCGTAGAACGCGTCGAAGCCGTAGGCAGCATAGGCGGCGCGGCCATTCATCATTCCGCCGCGGGTTGGATACAAGGCGACTGTGCGGTAGCCCGCGGCCTTCAACGATCGCACGAAGGAGCGGTGCGTGCCCGGCGCGACGTTGAACGTCACGAACTCGCCCGCCGGCCCGAACGCGGCGTGTGGAACGCCCGTCTGGAAAGCGAATTCCGACTTCCAGGTTCCACCGCCGAAGGTATGCACCTGCAGCGGCCCGTGTGCCACGGTTTCGTCCCGGCCGCGGAACGCATCGAGTGCGCACAGTGCTGCCGGGCAACCGGAGATGGCTTCTGGGTTGAACTGGCTCTCTTGAAGGAAGACGACGATGTCGGCCGGGCGCGCCACCGCGCCGTCAGAAATCAACTTCCGACTTTCGTGCTGGAGCACATCGGTGTCTGCGGAGTTCACGCCCCATCGAGGTGACAGGAATGCCGTGGCGAAGAAGGTGAGGATCGGGCGGTGCTCAAGCTGGCCTTCACCGATGATCCAGGCATCACCTGCCGCACTCAACTGCGACGCCGTCCGCGCAACGATGCCACCGCTGTGTGCGATGAGGAGGGCGGCCAGAATGGCGGTTGAAGCAGTGGTCCACCAGCCCGACGGGCGGCCGGCAGGCGCTCCGCGCCAGGCCAGGATGCAAACCAGTGCGGCAAGGCACAAGGCAATGCCTGCGTATAAAAGAAGCGTTGGCTGGCTTGCCATCACGCCAACGTTGTCGGTGAACTGCAGGAAGAAGAACCGCAAATCCTGCCAAGTGAGCGTGGTGCCGGCAAATCGCTCTTTGAGGCCGATGCCTGTCAGCAGCAGCGCGACCGAGCTGCTTCCCGCCACGGCGGCAAACTGCGGCCGCCACGTAAGCACGTAAGGCACCAAACACGCCACGAACAAGGCGTGCGAGCCGAGGTCCGCGTCCACCCAAGGGCCGGCGAGCGCTGGGATTGCGAGGGTGATGGCATCGGAGAGCCGTCTGCGGCCGATAAATCCCACGCATGCCGCAGCCGCTGAAAGTCCGACAGTCGTGGTTTTCGGGAGAGACCAGAAATCTGCCGCGAGCAGCAAAGCTCCACCAGCCAGGGCCATGCATGCCCATATCAGTTGTCGCACCGAAGGGCGGCGAAATGGCCGCAGGTTGCCTGGCTTCATTGGCAGGCACTCATGGTGGGCGCCATGCCTGGGGCCTTACGTCGAAAAGGTAAGCTCACTCGATTCATCTCTTTCAGAACTTGCGTTTGCAAGTTCGCTTCAGGATCTATATCGGCCCGCGCCTGCTCGCACGAACAAGCAAGCGGCCTGCGTTCTCAACTCTATGCCGGCCGGAGTCGGCTCACCCCCTCGTCCTTTTTAGAAATCCAATCTGTGGTTAAGAACTCTTTTACTTTGAAACGTGAACACATCGATGCCGCAATCATTGATCTGGACGGCACGATGGTCGACACCTTGGGTGATTTCGACTTCGCCTTGAATGCCATGTTGGCCGACCTGAAGCTGCCACATGTCGCGCGCAGCTTCATCGAACGCACCATTGGCAAAGGATCAGAGCATCTGATTCGAAGCACGCTCGCGCATGTTGGCGGACCGAGCGGCCGTTTCGACGAGGCCTGGGCCCGTTATCAGCATCACTATCTTCAGATCAATGGTGATCATTCTGTGGTGTATCCCGGCGTGATCGAAGGGCTGGTGACACTTCAACGCCATGGGCTGAAGCTCGCCTGCCTGACCAATAAGCCTTCCGCATTTGCGACGGCGTTGCTACAGAAGAAAGGTCTGAGCGGGTTTTTCAATGTGGTCTTTGGCGGAGATGCCTTCGAACGAAAAAAGCCCGACCCGTTGCCGCTGCGAAAAACTTGCGAAGCCATGGGCACCGAGGCGGCTCGCACCTTGATGGTGGGCGACTCCAGCAACGACGCACAAGCCGCGCGTGCAGCGGGCTGCCCTGTCGTGTTGGTCAGTTATGGCTACAACCATGGTGAGCCCATCGATGTGGTCGATGCCGATGGCCTCATCGACCGGCTCGATCGATGGGGCTGACCCCCAAGAAAAAAGCGCCTGCAAGGCGCTTTTTTCTTGGGGGGGAAAGAGGGGCTCAGTTGGTGTTGGCATTTGCATTGGTCACTGGCGGCCTGCCGAGCAGGGACTCCTTGAGTGACGTGTCGGCGGGGTTCTTGCCCAACCAAAGCTTCAGCAACGCCGAGTAGAACTCCGGTTCCTTGATCGGTTCGGCAGATGCTTTGCCATTGATCACGATGTTGGTACCAACGCCAGGAATCCAGTCGAGGTAAAACGAATCGCCAGCATTGAGCTTCTTTTTAGCGAAGAACAAGTCGCTCATCGTCAAGGTACCCGGAATCGATTTGGAGAATTCTTCGCGGGGCGCGTTGTCTTCCATGCCGCGCGTGAACAGCTTGCCCAATTCGCTGGCGTTGATGTCGCGAAGCATCACGATGTGCATGCGTTTCGGGCCGGGCGTGGCTAAAACCGCTTCCGGTGTGCCGCTCTTGGCGGTCGTATACAGGCCCGCGGCATAGACCTTGAAGATCGCCTTGTAGCGAACGCCGGCCCCGTTTAAAACGACTTTGGTGTTGGCAATCGTGGCGGTGTTGTCAAATTTCACGCCACCGACTTCGGTGGTTTGTGCGTGCAAAGCGCCCAACGGCACGAACAGCAATACAGCGAGAAGAGCTTGGGAAATGAAGCGAGGTATCACGGCGATCTCTCCAGGACCAATGGGATGGCGGGGGTTAGCAAGGCGTCATCGCAATTGTCCGCAAGCGATCCCGCGCTGTCCGTGATGCTTTGCCCAAGACAGGCATTTGTTGTGAAAGAAGTCCGGCAATATTGCATGGGTGTGCTCGCTTTCAGGGTCCCTCATTCGTGGGCCTGCTACACTTTTTCGATGTTCATTGCGCGCAAACAAACCAAAGGGTCTCACGACCGGGGAGCATGGCCCTGGCGTCGCCAGCCTACTCAGGGTTAGTTTGCTGCAGGTTGCGTGAGTTCATCCTGAACGATCGCGCGCCTCGGCTCCACCGGTAACCCTTTCGGGTACCGACCGCACCGAATCAATCACCACGCGAGCCGCTAAAGCGCCGCTTGCCGGGCCGCGGAGGGTCCAGACCGTGATCACCGAACTCGAATTCAAGAGCCTCGCCGCTCAAGGCTATAACCGCATTCCGTTGATGGCTGAGGCGTTTGCCGACCTCGAAACGCCGTTGTCGCTCTATCTCAAGCTGGCTTATGGCTCGGGTAAGGGCAAGCACAGTTTTTTGCTCGAATCGGTGGTGGGTGGCGAACGCTTCGGCCGCTATTCCTTTATCGGGTTACCGGCCAAGACGCTTCTGCGAGCGACCGGCTTTCGTACCGAAGTGGTTACTGATGATCAGGTTGTGGAGGCCGTGGATTGCAACCCGCTCGATTTCATTGCGAGTTATCAGCAGCGATTCAAGGTGGCGTTGAGCCCGGGCTTGCCTCGCTTCTGTGGTGGGCTTGCTGGTTACTTCGGTTACGACGCCGTTCGCTACATCGAACCGAAGCTGGTGAATTCTGTGCCTGACGGCGGCCTGGACACGCCGGACATCCTGCTGTTGCAGTGTGAAGAGCTGGCGGTGATCGACAACCTGTCGGGCCGGCTTTATTTGATCGTCTATGCCGACCCTAGTCAGAGCGAAGCCTATTTCATCGCCAAGCGGCGCCTTGCTGAACTCAACGACAAGTTGAAATACAGCGTGACGGCACCGCCGGTGCGCCGGGGCAGCGCGCATGCGGTGGAGCGTGATTTCGCCAAAGAGGATTACCTCGCGGCGGTACTTCGCGCTAAGGAGTACATCGCGGCCGGCGACATGATGCAGGTGCAGGTCGGGCAGCGTTTGAAGAAGCGCTACACCGAATCGCCGCTCAGCCTGTACCGCGCATTGCGTTCGCTGAATCCGTCGCCTTACATGTATTTTTATGACATGGGTGACTTCCAGATTGTTGGGGCATCACCGGAAATTCTGGTGCGCCAGGAGCACACTGCCGAGGGCGACAAGATCACGATCCGCCCGCTGGCCGGCACGCGGCCTCGCGGTGCGACGCCTGAACAAGACCAGGCGCTCGAAGCCGAACTCAGTGCCGATCCGAAAGAGCGCGCCGAGCATGTGATGCTGATCGACTTAGCGCGCAACGACATCGGCCGCATCGCCAAGACCGGCAGCGTGAAGGTCACCGAGGCGTTCACCGTCGAACGCTATTCGCATGTGATGCACATTGTCAGCAACGTCGAAGGTTTGCTGAAAGATGGCATCACCAACCTTGATGTGTTGCGGGCCACCTTCCCGGCGGGCACGTTGACCGGCGCGCCGAAGGTGCGCGCAATGGAGATCATCGACGAGCTGGAGCCGGTCAAGCGCGGCATCTATGGCGGTGCTTGCGGTTATCTCAGCTTCGCTGGCGACATGGACGTTGCGATTGCCATCCGGACGGGCATCGTCAAGGACGGCATGTTGTATGTGCAGGCGGCGGCGGGTGTCGTCGCCGATTCGGTGCCTGAGCTGGAATGGAAGGAGACCGAAGCGAAGGCGCGTGCGTTGCTTCGTGCAGCTGAACTCGTCGAAGAGGGGTTCTGACATGCTGCTGATGATCGATAACTACGACAGCTTCACCTTCAACCTGGTGCAGTACTTTGCCGAACTGGGCGAGGACGTGCGTGTGCACCGCAACGACGAGATCACGCTCTCGGCGATCTCTGAGCTGCGGCCCGATAAGCTGGTGTTGTCACCGGGCCCATGTTCGCCGGCAGAGGCGGGGATTTGTGTCGATGCGATTCGGCACTTCACCGGCAAGTTGCCGATCCTGGGTGTGTGCCTGGGACATCAGGCGATTGGCGCGGCGCTGGGGGGCAAGATCCTCCGCGCGAAAATGCAGATGCATGGCAAGACCGATGTGATCACCACCGATCAAAAGGGTGTGTACACCGATCTGCCCGATCGGTTCACCGTGATCCGTTATCACTCTCTCGTCATTGAACGGGCATCGTTACCGGCCGAACTGGAAATTACCTCGACCTCGCTCGACGACGAGATCATGGGGGTGCGTCATACCGCGTTGGCTGGCACGAAGACGCCATTGGAAGGAGTTCAGTTCCACCCGGAATCGATCCTGACCGAGCACGGCCACGCCATGCTGAAGAACTTTCTGGAGCTGAGGGCGTGAGTGCGAAGCGGCGTTCGCGCCGCTTCGGGCGTTATGTCGAAAGATCGGCATGAAAGTTGTCGATCTGCGCAGTGACACAGTCACGCAGCCAACGCCAGCGATGCGCGACGCAATGGTGCGTGCGGAGGTCGGTGACGATGTCTTTGGCGACGACCCAACGGTCAATGCCTTGCAAGAGCGCATCGCGTCGCTGCTGGGCAAAGAGTCGGCGCTTTTCGTTCCGAGCGGTACGCAGAGCAACTTGATTGCCGTGATGAGCCATTGCGGCCGCGGTGATGAATACATCGCCGGTCAGATGGCCCATCTCTATCGATGGGAAGCGGGTGGCGCGGCGGTGCTGGGCAGCGTTCAGCCCCAGCCGATTGCCCATCAGCCTGATGGCAGCTTAGCGCTTCAGGACATTGAGGCGGCAATCAAGCCCAATGACGCACACTTCGCTCGATCACGTTTGTTGTGCCTAGAAAACACGATCGGCGGCAAGGTGCTCAGCATGACCTACATGGCTGATGCGGTTGCGTTGGCACGTCGACATGGGTTGGCCACGCATCTGGATGGCGCGCGGATTTTCAATGCGGCCGAGGCGTTGTCTGTGCCTGCACAGCAGATCGCTCAGCATTTCGACAGCGTCTCTGTGTGCTTCTCCAAAGGCTTGGGTGCGCCGGTGGGCTCCGCGCTGTGCGGCTCTCACGAACTGATCACCCAGGCTCGCCGCCTGCGGAAGATGCTCGGCGGTGGCATGCGCCAGGCTGGCGTGTTGGCCGCTGCCGCGTTGCATGCGTTGGACCATCAGGTGATGCACCTCGCTGACGACCATGCGCTGGCTCAGCGGTTGGCGAATGGCTTGGCCGTTATCCCTGGCGTGTCTGTTGAAGTGCCACAAACCAACATTGTGTTTGCCGATGTGCAGGGCCCGCGTGCTGAAAGCCTGCTGGCCCATCTTCAATCGCGCGGCGTATTGGCTACGGGCCTTTATCGCTTGCGCTTCGTGACCCATCTTGATGTGGATGCAGCTGGCGTGGACCGTGCCATCGCTGCCGTTCGCGAACACCTTTCAGCCTGAGGCCCTTGTGTCATGACGATCACCAACACCGAAGCGCTGGCGCGCGTCATCGATCACCGCGAGATCTTTCATGACGAGATGCTGACGCTGATGCGTCGCATCATGAACGGCGAGATGTCGCCCGTCATGATTGCCGCGCTGGCGCTGGGCCTGCGAGTCAAGAAGGAGACCATTGGCGAGATTGCCGCAGCAGCGCAGGTCATGCGCGAATTTGCGACGCCGGTCGCGGTTGCCGATAAGACCCATCTGGTCGACTTGTGTGGCACCGGTGGCGATGCGGCCCATACCTTCAATATTTCGACAGCGGCGATGTTCGTTGCCGCCGCTGCCGGCGCGCGCGTGGCCAAGCACGGCGGGCGCAGCGTCTCATCGAGTTCGGGTAGCGCTGATGTGCTTGAGGCCTTTGGCGCAAACGTCAATCTGTCACCAACGCAAGTCGCGCAATGCCTGGAAGAAACCGGCATCGGCTTCATGTTTGCGCCCAACCACCACGCGTCAATGAAGCATGCTGGTCCGGTGCGCAAAGAACTTGGCGTGCGCACGATTTTTAATATCCTGGGGCCGCTGACCAACCCGGCATCCGCGCCCAATCAGTTGATGGGGGTGTTTCATACCGATTTGGTCGGCATCCAGGTTCGCGTACTGCAGCGCCTGGGCTCTGAGCATGTGATGGTCGTCCACGGCATGAATGGCATGGATGAGATTTCCTTGTCTGGCGAAACCTTGGTCGGTGAACTGAAAGACGGCGAGGTCCGCGAGTACATCGTTCACCCGAGCGACTTTGGCATGCCGGTCTATGACACACGGGTGCTGAAGGTCGCCGATAAGGCCGAGTCAGTGCAATGCATTCAACGGGCATTCGCCAATGAAGACGGGCCGATGCGCGACATCGTTCTGCTCAACGCTGGCGCTGCGCTTTATTGCGCCAACGTCGCCGCCTCGGTAGGTGAGGGCGTGAAGATGGCGCGCGAGGCCGTGGCCTCCGGCAAGACGCAATCGAAACTGAGTCAATTCGTGGCCGCAACCCAGCAGTTCAAATCAGCATGAGCGATATTCTTAACAAGATCGTTGACGTCAAACGACAAGAGATCGTGGCGGCGCGCGCGCTGCGCGATTTGGCTTCTGTGCAGCGTGATGCCGAATCACATCGCGATGTCCGCAATTTCGAGGGGAGCCTGCGCAGCAAGATTGCCGCAGGCCAGGCGGCAGTGATCGCTGAAGTCAAAAAAGCCAGCCCCAGCAAAGGCGTGCTGTGTGAGCATTTCGTGCCAGCCGACATCGCATTGAGTTATGAGCGCCATGGCGCGGCTTGTCTCAGCGTGTTGACGGACGCGCAATTTTTTCAAGGCTCGGTCACTTATCTGCAGCAGGCACGTGCCGCTTGTGCGTTGCCGGTGCTGCGCAAAGATTTCATGGTCGATGCTTACCAGGTCTTTGAGGCCAGGTCGATGGGGGCCGATTGCATCCTGCTGATCGCAGCTTGTCTCGATGATGCGTTGATGGCGGATCTGGAAGCACAGGCCCTGGCGCTGGGTATGGCGGTATTGGTGGAAGTGCACGACGGTACTGAGCTTGACCGCGCTCTCCGCCTGAAAACGCCTCTGATCGGCATCAACAATCGCAATCTGCGCAGCTTCGAGGTGACGCTCGACACCACGCTGGGTTTGCTGTCTCGTGTGCCGGCGGATCGCCTGCTGATCACTGAAAGCGGCATTCTTGGAAAGTCTGACGTGCAACGGATGCGTGACGCCAACGTGAACGCTTTTCTCGTGGGTGAAGCATTCATGCGCGCGCCAGATCCAGGCGTGGCCTTGAGCGGCTTGTTTCAGTGACACAGCCCCGCTTGGGTGTCGCCGGCGCATTGGCAGAACCATTGGCGCCACTGCTGAATCGTGCACCATCATCATGGCGGTCCGTGATCAATGCATGGCGTGACACAGCGCAAGCTCGGTCGCTGATCGGCTTCGTGGATGAGCGCGTGGGCGCCGGTGGCGTCGTCTATCCTGCAGACGTATTGCGTGCGCTGGAGCTCACGCCCTTGCCCGAGGTTCGCGTTGTCGTGCTAGGCCAAGACCCATATCACGGAGAAGCCCAGGCCCACGGCTTGGCTTTCTCGGTGCCCGAAGGGGTTCGCCCGCCACCCAGCCTTCGCAACATCTTTGCCGAGTTGCAGCGAGAAACTGGCGCACTGCGTCAGTGCGCTGATCTGAGCTCGTGGGCGCGACAGGGTGTCCTGCTACTGAACACGACCTTGACGGTGGAAGACGGGCAGGCTGCCAGTCATGCGGGTCATGGCTGGGAGGGCCTGACTGAGCGGCTGCTGCAAGCTGTCGCCCAACGGCCCGACCCCTGTGCTTATCTGTTGTGGGGCGCGCATGCCCAAAGACTGGAGCCGCTGGTTCACGCTGCCTTGCCACCAGACAGTGAACCGCTGATCTTGAAGTCCAATCACCCGTCACCACTGGCGGCGCGGCGCCCACCCCGGCCTTTCATCGGCAATGACCACTTCAGTGAGGTCAATCGGTATCTGCAATCTCGGGGTGGCCCCATCGATTGGGTAGGTTGACCAAAATATTGGCGATCTCCAACCGATCTGGCCTGGGAGTGGTATCAATTTGAAGCAAAATCTCGGGTTTGCTGGCGTGGTTTCTGCATGCAGCGAAACGATGGATTCGAGAAGATGAAGCTAACGCTTTGTTTTCACTCATATTTCTAACCCCCCTGATTCGGATCATACCAATTGACATACTGGTATTACTGGTACTAGACTGGTTTTGAAATCCAGGTTTGGTGCACGTAAATGTGTGCTAACTCAGGTAATGATTGGGTTGGGCAACCCGCGGTTGTTCCCGTTGTGGAGTTATCAGAAGCATGGATTTTTCAAAGAGGCAAGCGGACCCGAGGCGAAAGCTGACGGGGATAGCGTTTGTGGTGTTGTTCCAC
>CAXTCD010000001.1:0-81758 GCA_964242145.1 uncultured Rhizobacter sp. | reverse complement strand
AACCGGGCAGGAAGGCGCGGATGCCGTTGACCAGCACGGTCAGGCCACCCTTGACCTTGCCGTTGACGGTGCCGCTGACGAAGTCGCCGGATTCCAGCGAGGTTTCGAGCGATAGCCACGAAGCCAGGCGCTTGGCCTTGTCCCGCGAGAGGATGGTGTCGCCGTAGCCGTTTTCAACGGCATCGATCGCGACCGACACGAAGTCACCGACTTCAACTTCCAGTTCGCCCTGGTCGTTCTTGAATTCTTCAATGGGCACATACGCTTCGGACTTCAGTCCAGCGTTCACCACCACGAAGCTGTGCTCGACGCGAACAACTTCGGCTGTGATGACTTCACCGGTGCGCATCTCAGAGCGAGTCAACGACTCCTCGAAGAGGGCGGCAAAGGATTCCATCCCAGCAGGGGCGGTGGTTTGGGTTTGAGGCATGAGGTCTTTCCGGTGCAACTTGCGTTGCGGGTTAGGGTATGAAAACCACTGCTTCAGCGTGCCATGCAGCACAGGAGGGAAAGCAGTGGGCTCGATTTGCTCGAAGAAGTTGACGCCAGTCGGGCTGATTTCAAGCGGCTTCGAACGCTTGCCGACGTTGCCATTCTTTCAGCACCACCGCGACGCATTCGTCAACGGAGAGCGCCGAGTTGTCCAGCACCATCGCATCTTCAGCTGGTTTCAAAGGCGAGGCGCTGCGTGTTTGATCGCGTGCGTCGCGTGCTTCCAAATCGGACCGAAGACTGTCGATATTAGCCGCAATCCCTTTGGCAATCAATTGCTTGTGGCGGCGCTGAGCGCGGACCGCGGCGCTGGCGACGACGAACACCTTGAAGTCTGCACCGGGGAAAATCACCGTCCCCATGTCGCGGCCATCGGCCACCAGGCCCGGCAGGCGGCGGTGCGACAACTGCAGCGCCAGCAGTGCGCCACGCACGCTTGGCCAAGCTGACACCTTCGAGGCCATCGCGCCGACGTCTTCGCGGCGCAGCTCATCGCTGACTTCTTCCCCGTCGAGCCAGATGCGTTGCTCGGTGAAGCGCAATTTCAGCTGCGACGCAATCGTGCCCAGGCGTTCGGCATCGTTTTCGTTGACGCCGGCGCGCATGGCGGCCAGCGCGGTGGCGCGGTAAAGCGCGCCGGAGTCGAGGAAGTGATAACCGAGCGCTTGAGCGACAGCACTGGCCAGCGTTCCTTTGCCGGAGGCGGTCGGGCCATCGATGGTGATGACCGGAACATCGCGCGTTTCGGTCTGCACGACGCCGAACAGCGCCTCGAAGTAATCCGGGAAGGTCTTGGCGACGCAGCGCGGGTCGAGGATGCGC
Organism: uncultured Rhizobacter sp.; assembly: GCA_964242145.1. Taxonomy (GTDB): domain Bacteria; phylum Pseudomonadota; class Gammaproteobacteria; order Burkholderiales; family Burkholderiaceae_C; genus Rhizobacter. The sequence goes on along the minus strand of CAXTCD010000001.1, from coordinate 80,444 downwards.
AGTGGCACGCCGGCCTGCGACGACACCAGCGTGTTGAAGGCGGCCAGTGAGAAGCACATCGCGACGCGGTGGTCGTCATAGGTGTGGATTGCCGCGGCCTTCCATTCGGTCGGCGCGGTGATCTCGATGAAATCCGCACCTTCCACGATCTGCGCGCCGAGCTTGCGCAGCTCGGTGGCCATCGCGGCGATGCGGTCGGTTTCCTTCACGCGCCAGCTGGCGATGTTGGTCAGCCGCGTCGTACCCTGGGTGTAGAGCGCCATCACCGCGAGCGTCATCGCGGCGTCGGGGATGTGGTTGCAATCAAGCTCGATCGCCTTCAGTGGCCATTGCCCGCGGCGCACCTCCAGCCAGCTCGGGCCGCTGACGACCTGGGCGCCCATCGAGCGTGCCGCGTCAATGAAGCGGATGTCGCCCTGGATGGAGTCGCTGCCGACGCCTTCGATGCGAATCGCCCGGCCGCTGTGCGCCGCGATCGCGCCGAGTGCGATGAAGTAAGACGCCGAGGAGGCATCGCCTTCGACATGGATCTCGCCCGGCGAGCGGTAGCTGCTGCCTTGCGGGATCACGAAGCGCTGCCAGCCTTCGCGCTGCACTTCGATGCCGAAACGGGCCAGCAGGTTCAGCGTGATCTCGACATAGGGCTTGGAGATCAACTCGCCATCGACTTCGATGGTCACGGCGCCATCGGCCGACACCAACGGCAGCGCGAGCAGCAGTGCGGTCAGGAACTGGCTCGAGACATCGCCGCGCACGCGAATCGGTGCACGCGTATCGAGCCGGCCCGGCTTCAGGTGCAAGGGCGGGAAGCCGTCGTGGCCGAGGTAATCGATGCCGCAACCGAGCTGGCGCAGCGCATCGACCAGATCGCCGATGGGCCGTTCGTGCATGCGCGGCACGCCCTTCAGCTCGAAGTCGCCGTCCTGGGTGGCAGCCAGCACCGCCAGCGCCGCTGTCAGCGGACGCATCGCAGTGCCAGCGTTGCCGAGGAAGAGGCTCGCGCTGCGGGTTTTCAAGCGCCCGCCAAGGCCGGTGATGCACCAGGCGCTGCCCGCGGCAACCACATCGCAGCCCAGGCTGCGCAGCGCGGCCAGCATCACCTGGGTGTCATCGGAATCCAGCAGTTCATGAACCGTGGTCGTGCCTTGGCTCAGGCCGGCGAGCAGCAGCACGCGGTTCGAGATGCTCTTGGAGCCAGGAAGCCGCACAGTGCCGTTGGCGGTGTGTAGCGGAGGAAGGTCGAGAAACGGAATGTTGAACATGGGGCGCAGCTAAGGGCTGCCTCGCGGCGGCGTGGGGAATTTCAGCGCGAGCCGGATTTGGCTGCGCCCATCTGCCAATTGGCGCGCGCATCGGAGGCGTTGCGGATCAGGTCTTCGAGGGCCTCGATGTTGCCGGTCTTGATGACGTGCTCCATCGCATCCAGCGTGTGCCGAAAGCGCATCGACTGCTTCAGGATCTCTTCGCGGTTCGACATCAGGATGTCGCGCCAGACCTCGGGGTCGCTCGCGGCAATGCGGGTGAAATCGCGAAAACCGGGGCCGGCCAGCGACAGGAAGTCGCGCCCTGCCGGCTGCTTGGCCACCGAGCTGAAAAACGCAAACGCCAGCATGTGCGGTAGATGGCTCACGGCGGCAAAGGCGGCGTCGTGGTTCTCCGGCGTCATGCGCAAGACCTGCGCACCGATTGCCGACCAGACGTCGGTGGCCTTTTGAACCAGCTCCGGCGCCGTTTGCGGCAGTGGCGTCAGGATGACTTGGCGGCCTGCATAAAGCGTGGCGTCGGCATTGGCAACGCCAGCCACTTCCTTGCCGGCAATCGGGTGCGCCGGCACGAACGAGACGATGCGCTCCTTCAGCACGCGACGCGCGGCATCAACGACTTCGCGCTTGGTCGAGCCGACGTCCATGAACAGCACGCCGGGCTCCACGAGGTGGCGTATCGCCTTGAAGGTGGCTTCGCTGGCCGACACCGGCACCGCCATCAGCACAATGTCGGAGCCGGAGACGGCCAACAGCGCCGATTCAGCGGCCAGATCGATCACGCCGATCTTTTTGGCTCGTTCGGTGGTGGACGGCGATTTGCTGTAGCCGACCACGCGTTTGACCAAGCCGGCCCGCTTCAATGCAAGCGCGAACGAGCCGCCCATCAGGCCGCAGCCAATCACGCCAAGCTGGTTGAACATCGTCCGGATGCTTTCTGATTCAGTGCACGTCGATCGGATAGGTTCCGAGCAACTTGAAAAATGCGCAGGCATCACGCAGTTCGCGCAGGGCGGTGGCCACGTGAGGCTGATCGGGGTGACCTTGCAGGTCGATGTAGAAGTAGTACTCCCACTGCCCGGAGCGGGCCGGGCGGGATTCGAAACGGCTCATCGAGACGCCGTGGATCTTCAGCGGCATGAGCAAGTCATGGACCGCACCAGGCCGGTTCGAGACCGAAACGACCAGGCTGGTGCAATCGTGGCCCGACGCCTTCGGCTGTGGCTGGCGCTGCGGGTGCGTGATGACCGCAAACCGCGTCAGGTTGTTGGCTTCGTCCTGGATCGCCGGGGCCAGCACATGCAGCCCGAATTCGCTGCCGGCACGCACGCTGGCGATGGCCGCCACCGAGCTGTCGAGCTTGGCCTGTCGCGCACCTTCGGCATTGCTCGACACCGGTCTGCGCTCTGCCTGCGGCAGGTGGCTGCTCAGCCATTGATGGCATTGCGCAAGCGCCTGCGGATGCGCGCAGACGGCCTGAATGCCGTCGAGCGAATTGTCTCGGCGCAGCAGGTTGTGCTGCACGAACAGGCTGGTTTCGCCAATGATGAAGAGCGGCGTGGTCAGGAACAGATCGAGCGAGCGCGCGACCACGCCTTCGGTCGAGTTCTCGACCGGCACCACGCCGAAGTCAGCCGCACCGGCGGTCGTCATGTGGAACACCTCGTCGAAGCTTGCACAAGGCAGCTTGACGATCGACGAGCCGAAGAAGCCGAGTGCAGCGTCTTCGCTGAAGGTGCCCGCGGGGCCGAGGAAGGCGACCCGCGTCGGTGTTTCGAGCGCGCGGCAGGCCGACATGATTTCGCGCCAGATCGGCGCCACGCTCGTACCCAGCAGCGGGCCGGGGTTCGTGGTTTTTAGGCCATCGATGACCTGGGCTTCGCGTTCGGGGCGGAAGGCGACAGAGCCTTCTTTTTTCTTGACCTCACCGACCTCTTGCGCGAGCTGCGCGCGGCGATTGAGCAAGCTCAGCAACTCGCGATCGACTTCATCGATCTGCGTGCGCAAGGCCAGCAATTCGGGGTGGGGGGAGGAGGTGAGGTCAGCCATGCGTAGCGCAAATTCTCTCATGCAGACAATCCGATCCTCGCAGGCGAGCGGTGCGGCTTGGCGCTTAGCTCGAAGACATGCGAGTTCATTTCTGAAGCGCCCGTGTCGCGGGCAAAGCCGCCGACTTGGCCGTCTGGCCTGGCGAACTCGTTGGCGCGGGTGCACTTGCTGCGCCGGAACTCGCGTTGGCCGCCGGGGATAGTGGCAGACCGAGTGCGGCAACGATGCCTTGCTCCAGGGCTTTCAGCTTCGGCTCGATCGTGGGGCGCAAGTCGGCCGCAGCTTTCTGCGTGAACGTCACGGTCAAGTCGGGCAGTGTGTGCTGGAATTTCTTGTAGGCCGGTGCTTCGAGTGCGGCGAGCAATTGCCGCAACTCTTCTTCGTTGAATTTTTGGTCGAGCGCCGGAGCGAGGCTGGTCCGGCCGACCTTCGGTGCCTGATCTTTGGCCAGCTGTGACACGTCGTCTTGGTATTGGCGCGCACCGGCTTCGATCTGCTTGGCCGCGGCGTCGCGCTTTTCCGGCGCGACCCGGGACTGCAGTATCAGCGCGGTATCGGCCATCAACTGGCGGGCCGGCTGTTCGGCCATGCTGCGGATCAAGCTTTCGAGCGCCGGCTGTTGAAGGACCAGCACGCGCTGGATCAGGTCCCTCTTGGCCGCGCTCGAGGGCGCTGGCTGCGCATTCGCTGCGGCGCAGCCCATCAGCAGCGCCGCGGCAAGCCGCCAACTCATTCGCCTGGCACCTCGGCAGCCGGGGCCGCATCTTCTCCACCTTCGGAGTTGGCGTCGTTCTCAACGATGCGTTGCAGGCCAATCAGCTTGGTGCCGCTGTCCAGCGCAATCAGCGTCACGCCTTGCGTGGCGCGGCCGAGTTCGCGGATCTCCGAGACGCGGGTGCGCACCAGCACGCCCTTGTCGGTGATCAACATGATTTCGTCTTCGGCACGCACCAGCGTGGCGGCAACGACCTTGCCGTTGCGCTCGCTTTGCTGAATCGCAATCATCCCTTTGGTGCCGCGGCCATGGCGGGTGTATTCGACGATGCTGGTGCGCTTGCCGAATCCGTTCTGGGTGGCGGTTAGCACGCTTTGCGATTCATCTTCGGCCACCAGCATCGCAATCACGCTCTGGCCTTCGTCGAGCATCATGCCGCGCACGCCGCGGGCGTTGCGGCCCATCGAGCGAACGTCGTCCTCATCGAATCGAACGGCCTTGCCGCCGTCGCTGAACAGCATCACGTCGTGTTTGCCGTCGGTCAGCGCCGCGCCGATCAGGAAGTCGCCTTCATCAAGGTCGACCGCGATGATGCCGGCCTTGCGCGGGTTGCTGAAGTCATCGAGCGAGGTCTTCTTCACCACGCCTTGGGCCGTGGCCATGAACACGAAATGATCGGCCGGGAAGCTGCGGAAACCATCGGTCAGTGGCAGCACCACATTCACCTTCTCGCCAGGCTGCAGCGGAAACATGTTGACGATCGGCTTGCCGCGCGAATTGCGCGAGCCTTGCGGCACTTCCCAGACTTTCAGCCAATAGACACGGCCGCGTGTCGTGAAGCACAGGATGTAGTCATGGGTGTTGGCGATGAAGAGCTGGTCGACCCAATCGTCTTCCTTTGTCTGCGTGGCCTGTTTGCCGCGGCCGCCGCGCTTTTGTGCCCGGTATTCGCTGAGCGCTTGGCTCTTGATGTAGCCGGTGTGCGAGAGCGTGACCACCATGTCGGTTGGCGTGATCAGGTCTTCGGTGCCCAGATCCTGCGCGTTATGTTCGATGGTGCTGCGGCGCGCGCCGAGCTTGGTCTGGCCAAACTCCAGCTTGATGGCGGTCAGCTCTTCCGAAATGATGTGCGTCACGCGGGCGGGCGTCGCGAGGATGTTCAGCAGATCGGTTATCTCTGCCATCACGTCCTTGTATTCAGTGACGATCTTGTCTTGTTCCAACCCGGTCAAACGCTGCAAGCGCATCTGCAGGATTTCACCGGCCTGATCGTCCGACAAGCGATAGAGCCCGTCGGTTTGCAGGCCGAATTCTTTCGGCAGGTTGTCGGGGCGATAAGCATCGCGACCGCCCGGCGTCTGGCCTTCAGCGCGGGCGAGCATCTCGCGCACCATCGATGAATCCCACGACTTGCTCATCAGCGCGGCCTTCGCGACCGGCGGCGTCGGTGAGGTCTTGATGGTCTCGATGAACTCGTCGATGTTGGCCAGCGCCACGGCCAAGCCTTCTAGCACATGGCCGCGTTCGCGGGCCTTGCGCAATTCGAAGACAGTGCGGCGGTTGATGACTTCGCGCCGGTGTTCGAGGAATACCGCGATCAGGTCTTTCAGGTTGCACAACTTCGGCTGGCCGTCGATCAGCGCCACCATGTTGATGCCGAAGGTGTCTTGCAGCTGCGTTTGCTTGTAGAGGTTGTTCAATACCACCTCGGGCACTTCGCCGCGCTTGAGTTCGATCACCACCCGCATGCCCGACTTGTCGGACTCGTCCTGGATGTGGCTGATGCCCTCGATCTTCTTCTCATGAACCAGCTCGGCCATCCGTTCGAGCAGGTTCTTCTTGTTCACCTGATAAGGAATTTCATCGACGATGATCGACTGGCGCGCGCCCTTGTCGATGTCTTCGAAATGGCACTTGGCCCGCATCACCACCTTGCCGCGGCCGGTGCGGTAACCCTCACGCACGCCACTCGTGCCATAGATGATGCCGGCGGTCGGAAAGTCGGGCGCCGGAATGATCTCGATCAGCTCATCGATCGTGGCCTGCGGGTTGCGCAGCAAATGCAGGCAGGCATCGACCACTTCGTTGAGGTTGTGCGGCGGAATGTTGGTGGCCATGCCCACCGCGATGCCGCCTGCGCCATTGACCAGCAAGTTCGGCAGGCGCGAAGGCATGACGAGCGGCTCTTTTTCGCTGCCGTCGTAATTGGGGCCGAAATCGACGGTTTCCTTGTCCAGATCGGCCAGCATTTCATGCGCGATTTTGGACAGCCGGATTTCGGTATATCGCATCGCTGCGGCGTTATCCCCGTCGACCGAACCGAAATTCCCCTGGCCATCAACCAGCATGTGGCGCATCGAAAAATCCTGCGCCAAACGAACGATTGTGTCGTAGACCGATTGATCACCGTGCGGGTGGTATTTGCCGATGACGTCGCCGACGATACGGGCCGATTTCTTGTAAGGCCGGTTCCAGTCGTTGTTCAACTCGTGCATCGAAAACAACGATCTGCGGTGGACCGGTTTCAAACCGTCACGGGCATCTGGCAGTGCCCGGCCAACGATGACGCTCATCGCGTAATCGAGATATGAACGCCGCATCTCCTCTTCGAGGCTGATCGGCAGGGTTTCCTTGGCGAACTGGGTCATTCGAGGTGGGCGCGAAGCCATAAAGACAGGCACGAGCGGGCCTGCAAGCGCAATCCGCCATTCTAGTTGCTGTCACAGCCTGTAGCACTTGCGCAACAACCAGAGTTGCTGCGACCTGTCACAGAGGCAAAAACCGGTGGGTTGGATACCCTATGGCACAATCACCCTTCGGTGGTAAGGCCCCAGATACTGGGATTTACCAGTAACTATCCGATCCCGGTTTGGACGTTTTTAGAGAACACCTGCACCTTCCTTGAGAGGAGAATCATGAAGAAACTGAATAAGGTTGCATCGCTCTTCGCATCGGCCGCTCTTGCCACTTCGTTGACGGGCGCTTTCGCCCAATCCAATGGAGCTGACAACTGGGTCAATTCGTCGGGCCTGCCCTGGAAGAATGGCTCTGGCGAACACTGCTGGCGTGATGCCAACTGGACGCCCGCCACAGCCAATGCAGCATGTGATGGCGCACTGAAGCCGGCGCCCGCTCCTGTGGCTCCGCCTCCCGCTCCTGCGCCCGCACCGGCTCCTGCGCGGGTCGCACCTGTTGCACCAGTGGTTGTGCCTGCCGCGCCGGTCAGCGAGAAAGTCACCTTTGCCGCCGACGCTTTCTATGACACTGGCAAGTCGGTGTTGAAGCCAGAAGCCAAGACGAAGCTGGATGATCTCGTCAGCAAGACCTCGGGCTTGAACCTCGAAGTCATCATCGCTGTCGGCCATACCGACTCCGATGGCTCCGATGCATACAACCAGAAGCTGTCCGTGGCTCGTGCCGAATCCGTCAAGAAATACCTGACGAGCAAGGGCGTTGAAGCCAACCGCGTGTATACCGAAGGTAAGGGCGAGAAGCAGCCTGTTGCCGACAACAAGACCAAAGAAGGCAAGGCAAAGAATCGCCGCGTCGAAATCGAGGTCGTGGGTACGCGCAATAAGTAATAATCACTTTGGTGGTTATTCTGAAAACCCCGCTGCGGCGGGGTTTTTTATTTTTGAATCACGTTTGCAGCACTTAGAGAAATTTCTTGGGTAACTTCAATTCATGATCAATGCCGACCCTCAAGAACTGGCCAAATTCAGTGAACTGGCCCATCGGTGGTGGGATCCAGAGAGCGAATTTCGCCCCCTTCATCAAATAAATCCATTGCGTTTGGAATGGATTGATGGCTTGGCGCGTCTGCAAGGAAAACGTGTGCTGGACGTCGGTTGCGGCGGCGGCATATTGGCCGATTCCATGGCTCGAAAAGGTGCCCGGGTATTGGGTATCGATCTCGCCACCAAACCGCTGAAGGTGGCGCAATTGCATGCTGCCGAGGCCGGCACGCCATCGATTGCGTACCGAGAGGTGGCCGTGGAGGCGCTGGCCCTCGAGCAGCCAGAACAATTCGATGTCGTGACTTGCATGGAGATGCTGGAGCACGTGCCGGACGCATCCTCCATCGTTCAAGCCTGTGCCAAGCTCGTCAAGCCAGGCGGCTGGGTCTTTTTCTCGACCATCAACCGCAACCCCAAAGCGTTTGCCTTTGCAATCCTGGGGGCCGAGTACCTGCTCAAGCTTCTGCCAAAGGGCACGCATGAATACGCGCGTTTCATTCGCCCCAGCGAACTCGCGCAATGGATTCGCGACTCGCAACTTGCTTTGCAAGACACACGAGGCTTGGAATACAACCCGTTGACGCGGCGCTATTGGCTGTCAGGCGACGTCAGCGTTAATTACCTGCTGGCCTGCAGAAAGGCCGCATGAGAACTGCCGTGCGCGCGGTACTGTTCGATCTGGATGGCACCTTGATCGACAGTGCCCCTGATCTGGCGGGCGCCGCCAACGAGATGAGGGTGGCACGTGATCTTCCCGCGTTGCCGTATGCGGCCTTTCGCCCGATGGTGGGTACTGGTGCGCGCGGCATGCTCGGTGTGGCACTGAATGTGTCGCCTGACGATGCGCGATTCATCAACCTGCGCGATGAATTTCTGCAGCGCTATGAAGTGCGAATGACGCATCAGACCAAGGTGTTTGAAGCGGTCGAAGTTTTGCTGGATGAGTTGCAACAAAGACGGTTGCCTTGGGGCATCGTGACCAACAAGGCGGAGCGTTTCACACAGCCACTGGTGCGTGCGCTGGGCTTGAATCAGCATGCGGCAGCCGTCATCAGCGGTGATACGACACCACATGCAAAGCCCCATCCAGCCCCGTTGCTCGAAGCCGCACGTCGCATGAACGTCGCGCCTGCCGATTGCCTTTACGTTGGCGATGATTTGCGCGATGTGCAGGCTGGCCACGCGGCGGGCATGGGCACCGTAGCTGTCTCCTGGGGCTATCTTGGCTTAGGCGAGCCGTTGCAGGCGTGGGGTGCAGACCATGTCATCAATGTTCCGTCAGAGCTCTTGAAACTACTGCCAATGCCCTAAACTACTCAGCTCTGGGGCCGACCTGGCTTCGACGTGGGTTCAAAGTTGGATCAGGGCATGCCGAGCACCAGTTAGCTCGTAAATCCATCTGGAAACAAAGTAATTGCAGAAGCTGCAAACGACGCGTCCTACCAAGGGCAAGTCGAACTCCTCGCCGCTTAAATACCGGTGAGCTTCGCAACAGTTGGCCGATGGGCTGGGCTTGAGGGGTAACCCGATGGCTGCGAAGTCATACACATGGGCTCGGTCTGCGTTGGGTTACTCAATACAGATTTAAATTAAGTGACTCGGGGTGAAGGTAGCGTGCTGCTGCGCGATCTTGACCTTTAAATCCAAATCAGACAGCTAAGCACGTAGATCTGCCTGGCAATGGCTTGCGGACGCGGGTTCGATTCCCGCCGGCTCCACCAGAACAAAAACCCCGACCGGCAACGGTCGGGGTTTTTATTTGCCCGCTTTTTTTGCGGCGGATGGTGGCAATGCGCTAAATGGATGCCGAGGCAACAAACAAGCCATGCATCAAATCACATTGGAGAACTGCCGTTGCTCTCAGCGAAAGTTTTTGAACGAGCTTGATAGGCTGACCATCCTCGTGGAAAAACGGGGTTGCTTTAGGGCCCGCTGATGTGAGCTTCAATCATCATGTTCATGAGTTTTACGCATCGTCCGTTTAATCCAGATCTTGTGCTCATTTCGCTGCGAATTTAAGTGGTCGGAATGAGCAGTTTTCTTGTTCATCGGTATAGCCTGGGGCTGGCGTATGCATTTGATGTTCAGGCAAAGTTTGTGCTGAACATGTCGACCTAAAAAGCTGTGATATCTAAGTTCATCTCGACCACCAAAGTGATGGTTTCATTGGCGGCCGAGTTGAGCTAACTTCTTAGTTGATGTCCCACTGCTGGTTCGTGCTGGTCTTGCAGGTCCACACCACGACAGGGGTTCCAGGTGCCGTGCCGGCTCCTTTTACGTCGAGGCAAAGTCCTGGATTGTTGGCCGGGCTCAATGCATAACCAGATCCTGACACGACGGGCCGCCACGATTGACCTGAGGAACCATTGCAGGCTTGCAGATTCACTGCGGCTCCGTTGTCCGAACTGGACGCAGTCATGCAATAGGAAGTCGAAGAAGCGGCGATGTTGAAGTAACCGGCAGGCGCCACATTGGTGTTGGAGAAAACCCAGGACTGATTACTCTGCCCGTTGATGCCCCAGATATTGATTGGGTTGTTCGCCTTGTTCTGGCCACCCGCGTTATCGAGCGCCATGCCTCCTGCGATTTTTGGGCGCAAGCTGTGTGCGCCATTGCTCGGGGAGCCACCGACAAAGACAGGATCCTTGATCCAGCCGTTGAGTATGGCTTTCTTGACTCCAGCGTACCAAGCATTCGCAATCTTTTGATAGCCAGCATCGTTGGGATGGATGCCGTCATCCACGAGGTCACCTACATTCACACTGCTAATGCTGACGAACGCGACATGCTTGCCTGCGTTAGCTCGAGCTTGAACGACGCCAGGGATCTTCGAGTTATAGGTCGCAGTGCGTGCCTGCGTGTCGGCATTCGCCGAAGGCACGATCTCGGCCACGAGTACGGTGGCATCTGGCCCGGCGGCTAGGATCTTGTCGATCACGGCACCCAGTCGATCGGGTGCGGTAGCAACCTGATAGTTTTGTCCCATATCATTGGTGCCCACCAGCAGAGTCACAACGTTGGGCCGGTATTTGCTGACCGCATCTGAGGTCAGGTCGCCGATCTGCTCGATGCGGTAACCGCCATGGCCTTCGTTGTCGGGATCGCTCATCTGGCCGTTTTTCTTTGATCCGACGAAATCAAGGCTGGTGACTTCATTGATCAGTTGCTTGAACAACGGGCCACGATAACCGTCGCCGGTGCTGCTGCGAAAGCCCTCGGTGATTGACGCTCCTAAGGGCATTAACCGAATTTTTTGGGAGAACGCTGACGTCCCAGCCAATGCCAGCATTGCGCCGATCAGAAGGTGGACAGAAGAGAAAGAATGACTGCCTGGCACCGAAGAAACCATCACTGCTCCGAGGTAAAAAATGGAGTTTGAAGTTTCCTTTCTTTACCCGAAAGCGTAAGTTGAAAGCTTGTGATGCAACGCACAAAGCCTTGAGTGTTGATCCCTTCAGAAATGGGGAGAAAGCAAAGATGACAGCTTCGATCGCGGTTTCTGGGTGTTGACTCAAATGGTGCGAGGTCCAACGATCAAGCATCCTGGCAGATGCTGTTGGTGGTTCGATATCGTTCTATTTGGCGATGAGACTGCAAGAATGGTTGTGTCGTTTAGCGAAGAGGTGCTTACGTCATCGCTTCGAATTCTTTGTGTGATGCCACGATTGCATTGCAAAGAGACACAACAGTGCGCAGGCGAACTGATTCTGAGTTGAGTGATATCTTTTGAAGCAAGTCAATGCTGTTGCTGTAAGCATTGGGCTCTCTCGTAACTGGGGCGAACCCTCAATATGGTTGTTGCCGTGACGGCCTATGTCGGCAGTGTTATCGTCATCGCGGACTTCGACTTGGGGTCCATCGATCGTTTCAACCACTTAAGGAGATCAGTTATGCAATGGACAACACCCGCGTTTGTAGATCTGCGTTTCGGCTTTGAAATCACGATGTATATCGCTTCGCGCTGAACGGCGTGAAGGGCCGCGATGCCTGGCATCGCGGCCCGCCATTTCCATCCGAGACATGACATGAAGATCCTGGTATTGGGCTCAGGCGCTGGTGGTGGCTTCCCGCAATGGAATTGCAATTGCGCGAACTGCAAAGGCCTGCGCCAAGGCAGCCTGCGAGCGCATGAACGAACGCAGAGTTCGGTCGCGGTTTCTGCTGATGGGCAAGCTTGGGTGCTGCTCAATGCATCACCCGACATCGGCGAACAGATCCGACGCCGGCCGCTATTGCATCCCCGCCATGGGTTGCGCGATACGCCCCTGAAAGCCGTGGTGCTGATGGATGCGCAGATCGATCACGTGACCGGCTTGCTGGGCTTGCGTGAAGGGCCACGCATCGAGCTCTATGCCACGCCCTGCGTGTTCGACGATCTGAACACCGGCCTGCCCTTGCTGAAGGTGCTCGATCACTATTGCGGTACCGAGCGGCATGCGTTGCCGATCTCTGACACGCAGACGAGTACCGAATTCACCATTCCCGCCTTGCCAGGCCTGCGCTTTACCGCGCTTGCAATTCCAGGCAAGGCGCCTCCTTACTCACCGCACCGGCATGCGCCGGTGGTCGGCGACAACATCGCTTTGCTGATCGAAGACGAGGCCGGCAAGCGCTTCTTCTATTCCCCTGGCTTGGCCGATGTCGGCGAGGCCGAGTTGGGCTGGATGCGCAATGCCGATTGCGTGTTCGTCGACGGCACCTTCTGGCAGGAAGATGAGATGCAGCAATCGGGCCTGGGCCGCAAGTCGGCCAGCGACATGGGCCACCTGCCGCAGCAGGGCACGGCCACGCGTCGCGGCATGCTCGACGCCTTGGTGCTGGTACCGAACGCTCGCAAGGTGCTGATCCACATCAACAACAGCAACCCAATCCTCGACGAAGACGGCGCCCAACGGCGTGAACTGCATTCGCGAGGCATCGAGGTAGCGCATGACGGTCTGGAGATCTCGCTATGAATGTGCTGTTGAACTTGGGCGCGCCTATGACGTCTGGTGCCCATGAGAGTGCAGCCAATGCCGAGCCCTGGAGCGCCGATGAATTCGAGGCGCGGCTGCGTGAGCGCGAGTCGCGTTATCACATTCACCATCCGTTCAATGTGCGGCTCAACCGAGGTGAACTAGTGCCGTTCCAGGTGCGTGGCTGGGTGGCCAACCGCTTCTATTACCAGTTCTGCATTCCGCTCAAAGATGCGGCCGTGATGGCCAACTGCCTGGACCGCGACGAACGCCGGCGTTGGATCGAGCGCATCCTCGATCACGATGGGCGCGGCGATCACCGAGGAGGCAATGCCGGTGGCATCGAGGCCTGGAAGCAGCTCGCCAGTGCCACGGGCCTGAAGCGCGAGGAGGTCGAATCGATGCGCCATGTGCAGGCCGGAGTGCGTTTTGCGGTCGATGCCTATGTCAACTTCGCGCGCACCGCACCGTGGGAAGAAGCGGCCATCTCGTCCCTGACCGAACTCTTCGCGCCGAAAATCCACGCCGATCGCCTGGCAGGCTGGCCCGACTTGTACCCCTGGATCGCGCCCGAAGGCTTGGCCTACTTCCGCAGCCGCATCACGCTGGCCAACCGCGATGTCGAACATGGGCTGGAGATCGCGCGGCGCTGGTGCGTCACGCGGGCACGGCAGCTGCGCGCGATCCAGATCCTCAACTTCAAGCTCGACATTCTGTGGTCGCTGCTCGACGCGGTGGCGCTGGCTTATCCGGATGACTTGGCCGAGGAGTTGCGCCCATGAGTTCTGGCCTCACCAAACCGGCGGTGGCGCCGATGTACCGCTTGCAGTTCGAGCCGGCGCAAGACGCCTGGGTGCTGCTGTACCCGGAAGGTATGGTCAAGCTCAACGGCCCCGCAGCAGAGATCTTGAAGCGCTGCGATGGCCAGCGTTCGGTTGATGACATCGTCGGCGATTTGGAGCTGACGTTCTCCGCCACCGGCCTGAAGGGCGATGTGGACGTGTTTCTGGCCCAGGCCCGCGAGCGCGGCTGGTTGGCGCAGTGATTGACACAGTGATGGAAGTCAAGCCTTTGGCTGCAGCGAAAGAGGGCGTCAGGCCGCCGTTCTGGCTGCTCGCGGAACTGACCTATCGTTGCCCGCTGCATTGTGTCTTCTGCTCGAACCCGGTCGACTATGCGCGCCATCAGGATGAGCTTGATACCGAGAACTGGAAGCGCGTGCTGCACGAAGCGCGTGCCCTGGGTGCGGTGCAGCTGGGTTTTTCCGGCGGCGAGCCTTTGCTGCGTGATGACCTGGAAGAGCTGGTGGCCCACGCGCGCGGCCTGGGTTTTTACACCAACCTCATCACCTCTGGCGTGGGCTTGACCGCTGCACGCGCGCAGCGCTTGAAGTCGGCCGGGCTCGATCACATTCAGCTGTCGTTCCAGGATTCGACACGTGAGCTCAATGACTTCATCAGCTCGACGCGCACTTTCGAACTGAAGTCGCGGGTGGCGGCGATCATTAAAGATGCTGGTTATCCGATGGTGCTGAACTGCGTGATGCACCGCTATAACCTGCCGCATGTGGGGCGCATCATCGAGATGGCCGAAAGCATGTCGGCTGACTTTCTGGAACTCGCGAACACGCAGTACTACGGTTGGGCCTGGCACAACCGCGCGGCGCTGATGCCCAGCGTCGATGAGCTGCGCACCGCCGAAGCGGTGGTCGTGGCGCACCGTGCGCGCAGCCAAAGCAAGATGAAGGTGCTGTGGGTGTCGCCCGATTACGCCGATGCGAAGCCCAAGCCCTGCATGGCGGGCTGGGGTGCGGTGTTCCTGGTCGTGGCTCCGGACGGCACGGCGCTGCCTTGCCACAGCGCGCGCATGTTGCCGGGGCTGACATTTCCGAAACTGGCCGAGACATCGGTCGCCGAAGCCTGGTATCACAGCGATGCCTTCAACCGCTATCGCGGCGACGGCTGGATGAACGAGACCTGCAGCAACTGCGACGAACGCGGCAAAGACTTCGGTGGCTGCCGCTGCCAGGCGTTTCTCGTGACCGGCGATGCTGCGGCCACAGACCCGGTGTGCCCGAAGAGCGAGCACCGTGAGCGCATCGATGCAATGCTGGACGCCGCACAAGCTCGGGTGCTGGCAGACGCTGCCACCACCCCCGGCTTGCCGCCGGGTGCCAGCGCGCCGCTGCGCTTCGTTCCTGGCGCCGCCAAGGCAGCAGGGCTCGTGTTCCGCAGCGATGCGATGTCGATCGAATTGACGCGCCCCGAACTGACACCCAACGGGAAATAGGCGCAGCATGGGCTGATGCCGGCGAGACGTTGGTGGATGCTTCCAGGCAAACGTTCGGCTCTGATCCGATCTGCGTCAATGCTGAGCTGCCGTCCGAGAGACCGCCGCGCTGAGCGGTGCGCCATCGCAGCTGCGCACAACGCGTCCTTGATCGGTTCAGCACCCCGCGATATTTCAGGTCGACCTTGGGGCGACGGGCATTGCTCCTTCCTTCAAATCAAAAACCGCCTCCGAGCCATGGCCAAACTGCACTTCCGATACGCGGCGATGAACGCCGGCAAGTCCACTGCGCTGCTGCAGGTGGCGCACAACTATGAAGAGCGCGGCATGAAGGTGCGGCTCTTCACTGCCGCGCTCGATACGCGCGCGGGTAAGGGCGTGATCGCCTCTCGTTTGGGCATTGCCCGCGAGGCCGAGACCTTTGGCGCCGATACCGAATTCGTTCGAAGCCATCTCGATGGCGACATCGCCTGCCTGTTGATCGACGAGGCGCAGTTCCTGACGCCCGAGCAAGTGCGGCAGCTGCATCGGCTGGCGCATGTCGATGGCATCCCGGTCATCTGCTATGGGCTGCGCAGCGACTTTCGCGCCGAAGCTTTCGCAGGCGCTGCGGCCTTGCTGACGCTGGCCGATGACATCGAAGAGATGAAGTCGGTCTGCGCCTGCGGCCGCAAGGCGACGCTCAACCTGCGCATCGATGCGCGCGGCCAGCGGGTGAGGGAAGGCGAGCAGGTGTTCATCGGCGGCAACGAACGCTACCGCGCGATCTGCCCGTCGTGCTTTTACAAGGATGATGAGCTGGGGCCGGATGCCGCACCGGGCCTATTCGCCTGAGCGATTCCCTCGCTGCCCGACAGGGCTGCTTGCCAGCGATGGCCGGTGTCACGCCAGCGTCACGGATTCTTCACGGTCGTTTCTTCACCCTTCGCTAACCTGAATCTTGATCGCAACGCCGTTGCGACCGCTCTTCAGGAGACGCCTTTGTCATCGAAACGCACGCAGACCGGGCCCGCACTTGATCCCGTCACGAAAGACTCTGGCGAGGCAGGGCAAGCGCCCGATTTGCAGCGGCGATCGCTGCTGCGCATGGGCTCGCTGTTGATGCCGATGTGGGCGGCCGGTGCGCTGACGAGCGGCTGTGGCGGCGGAGATGATGGCGATGGCGAGCCGGCACCTGCGGTGCCCGTGCCGCAAAAGGTGTCGAGCTTCGGTCTCGTGGTGCTGCCCGACACCCAGTTTTATTCACGCTACGCCACCGAAGAGACCGGCAACCAGTTTGCGAAGCGCTATGGCAGCGAGCCGTACCGTGCGCAAACCGAATGGATCGCAGCGCATGCGCAAGCCTTGAAGATTCCGTTTGTGATTCACGTCGGTGATGTGGTCGATCAGGTCGGCAAGCCGCAGCAATGGGCCGTGGCTGATGCGGCGATGAAGGTGCTGGAAGACCATGGCGTGCCGTATTCCGTTCTGGCCGGTAACCATGATGTGCTGCAGGACGTCGGCTATGAAAGTGATCCGGTGGGCGGCACCGACGCCACGCGCGATCTGGTCAGCGAGCCGTATCTGAAATGGTTTGATGTGGCTCGCGCCCGCCGCCAGCCTACCTTCGGTGGCCGCGATGCCAGCGGTTTTCACGAGTACCACCTGTTCAGTGCCGAAGGGCAGCAGTTCTTGGTGCTGTCGCTGTCATGGCGTGTGTCGGATGCGGGCATTGCCTGGGCGAAAGAAGTGTTGGCGGCGCACCCGAGCGTGCCGGCGATTTTGGTGAACCACCAGTTGATCGCCATCGCCAACGACGGTGTCAGCCCGTTGGAAGTGGACTATGGCCTGATGCTCTGGGAGCGGCTGATCCGCAGCCACGACCAGATCTTCATGACGATCAACGGCCACCATCATGGCGCGGCCCACCTGACGAAGGCCAATGACTTCGGCCATGCGGTCGAAGAAATGGTTGTTGACTATCAGATGGCCTATCAAGGCGGCAATGGCCTGCTTCGCTTCTACGAGATCGACCTGACGAACCAGCAGATCAAGGGGCTGTCGTTCTCTCCTTGGGTGCGCCAGAAGCCGGCCTCCACGCTGAACGAGTTCGATCACGCGATGTTGACGGACGCGAACAACCAGTTCGTGATCCCGATGGATTTCGCAAAGCGCTTTGCCGGCTTCAACCCGAACTTCCGTGCGGCCACGCCCAGCAACACCTCGCTGACCGATGCGGCGACCGTGTTGATCATGGATGGCTTTCAGGGCCAGGTCACGCCGCCGTTGCAGCCGGCCAAGGGGCCGGAAGACTATCCGCATGTCGAGCAGACAGTGGCCCATTGGCGCTTCGTGGGTGGCAGCACGGCCAGTGGCCCGGTCGCCGAGGGCGCGGTGATTGCCGACGCATCGGGCCAAGGCAATGCGATCCGCCGAGCCGGCCTGGCCGAGCCTTCGGGCAACACAGCGCAACTGGACGATCTGGTGTGGTCGAGTGACCGCCACCGGTTGTCTGCGACGCCAGGCAGCGTGAGCTTTCTGCGCACGCGCAATGGCCGACTCAGCTACTTCCTGACCGAGACTTCGGCTCCGATCAATGGCGAAACCTTCCCTGCTGGCTACACGGTAGAAGCCTTCGTCAAGCTCGATCGCGAATGGACCGCGGCGAACAATGCGTGGATGAACATCATGACGCGCGCCGGGCGCCGCGGGAACCTGCCAGGCTTTGCGGGCGGCTTACCACAATCGCCACCTTTGCAATTCGCCATCTCTAACTTGCGCGAGGTTCAGTGGGAAGTGATTCCTGAGCAGACTCACTCACCAGAGGAGCGGTCGTCGCGAACCAACTGGTCAGGCGAGATCCTGGTCGACACCTGGATGCACATCGCGATCGTCAACGACCCGGCAGCGCGTGAGACCACGATGTACGTCGAAGGCGCGCCGGTGCTGCGCAACGCGGTCGACACCGCAGGCCTGGCGACCTTGAACCTGCCGTGGGCGGTGGGTGCAGGTTTTTGGGACGGCGGCCCGCCGGGGAGCGGATTCTTTGGCGCGATCGGAGAGATCCGCATCGTGGCCAAGCCTTTGCCACCCACGCAATGGCTGACGGCGCGAGCATCTTGACGGTTGCGATGCCGATGCGGGCGCAGGTGATCTGCAGAGATGAACCGGGGTGGCGCCGGCAAGACGCAGGCTCCGGTGGGCAGGGGAAAGCGCTTCGACGGTGAGGCTTTGTCAAAGAGAGCGCAACGAACGGCCGTACGCGGCGGACTGAAGAGCGCGCCTTAAAAGAGGCCGGATTGGCGCGTCAGAGTTCCAGATCGATCGATGCCGAACGATGGCTGGCGATCAAGGCATCGGGCACCAGCGCCATCACCTTCTCAATGAACATGGCTGCGCGTTCCGGGCCCGCAGCGTGGCCGATCGCGGCGGCGCAGCGGTCGAGCCAAGGTAAGAATTGCTGCTCATGCATCACTTGCCTTGCCGCCTCGCGAAGGCCATGATCCCGCTGAACCAGCATGCGCTCGGCCAGATCGAGCGCAAACAGCTTGGCCGCAGCGACCGACTTGTTGCCCGATACCGATACCGATACCGATACCGATGGCGCTTGCGATGCCTGCGCCACCGCACGGGACGAAGCGCCGAGGCTGATGCGCCCCGAGGCACCGTCTCGGCCTTTCCATTCGATCAGCCCGGCATCGGTCAATTGATGCAGGTCGCGCTCATCGAGACCCAAGGCCTGCAGGATCGAGGTCAATTGCAAGAGCGTCTTGCTGCCGTCGATCATGATCAACGCCGCGCGTTGCGATCGGTTGATGGATGAGGCGCGTTGCCTCAACAATTGTTTGCCCAGCTCGGTCTTGCCAGGAACGGCATGCAGGTTCATCGCGCGCAATGTAGTTGTGAGACGTCCAAGCTTGTCCCGATCCGATGACCGGGCTATGACGAACGAACGCATCGCGATGAAGCTACCCGCAGGATGCCCGGCAATCACTTCACCAGAAATGCCATGGCCACAGCGCCCAGCATCGCGACCGCTGCAATCATCAGTGCCAGCCGGCGCTCGATGCGCACACCGCCTCGTGCCATTGAGCGTTGGTGTTCCGCAAAATGAGCGATGTCATCTCTCGAATAGGAAACGCAGGTCAAAGAGATCATGATCCAACTCCAAAGGCATATTCGGTTGACAGCTTGTCTAGGCAAGGTCGTTTGAATCCAATGTGCCATTGGCGCCGCAGGCGTGGTGTGATGAAGTGTGGCGTTGGGCTTCCGAAGGCAACATCTTCGAGAGACTCGGCGATGCGCCTTACAACCATGACAGCCCTGCGGTCGAGCGATGCAAGGAACCGGCGAGTTCGGGATGACTCGAACAAACCAGTACAGCAGGGGCGAGAGACGTCGATTGACACAGTGATAGGCCCGGTTGAGCTTCTACCTACCGTGATGACATGAGAGAAATCGAGCTGAAGTTTCAGATACCCGCGCAGCAGCGTCGGGCCCTGTGGGCCGCGTTTCGGCGTGGCCCGGTCACGCGCACGCTGCTGCATGCGCATTACTTCGATACCTCTGAAGGTCTGTTGGCCAAGAATCGGCTCGCGCTGCGGCTGAGACGCGAAGGCGATCAATGGGTGCAGACCTTGAAAGCCAGCGTCGGCCATGGCGTGACGCGCTGGGAGCACAACGCGATCGTTGCAAGCGATGGCGCTGCTGTGCCGGCGCTCGACATCGAGCGGCATCGGGCCAGCGCGGCGCATGAGGTATTGATGAAGGCGCTGCAGGAAGCACCCGACGCTACGTCGCTGCAAGAGGTGTATCGCACCGAGGTCATCCGACGTGCGCGCGAGTTCAAAGCCCAGGACGGGGAGGTGGTCGAGGCCGCGTTTGACGAGGGCCGGGTGGTCGCTGGCGCATCGGTTCACCCGATTTGCGAACTTGAATTCGAACTGAAAGCCGGGCCCTTGAGCGCCTTGTTCGATCAAGCGCTGCCTTGGGTCGAGCGCCATGGCCTGTGGTTCGATACCGTGTCGAAGGCCGAGCGGGGCTATCTGATGTCACGTGGACGGCTTCATGCCGAGCCGGTCAAGGCCCGTGCGCCGAACGTCGACGCGAAGACGGATGCACCCGGCTTTGTACGCCAGGTGGTTAGCGCGTGTCTGATGCAGGTGCTGCCCAACGCAAGCGCCGTCGCGGGCGGCAGCCATGATCCCGATCATGGCCATCAGTTGCGTGTAGGCCTGCGCCGGTTGCGCACGGCGCTTCGCGAGTTGCCAGAACTGAATGCGGGCCTCGACCCCGCATGGGAGGCGCCATTGGCCGTGGTGTTTCGCAAGCTGGGTGCCGATCGAGATCAGTTGCTTGCGGCAACGCAGATGGCCGACGCGTTGAAGGCCGCCGGTGCCCCCGATCTGCCGCAGTTCGAACGCCCGTCAGGGGAGGCTGCTGCGCAAGCGGTGCAGGCGGTCGATTTTCAGTGCGCGCTGCTGGCGGCACTCGCCTTCGCGATGAACGCAGCGCCAGTCTCCGCTTCGGCCTTCGAGGGGTTGCCGGCGCAGGCCTTGGGCGATCGCTTGGACCAACTGCAACGCAAGCTGCGGCACCGCGCCAAGCGCTTCATCGAATTGCCGGCGTCGGATCAACATCGGCTGCGCAAGCAATTGAAGCGCTTGCGTTACCTCGCCGAATTCATCAGCCCGTTCTTTGGTCGATCTCGCACGGGACGCTACTTCGATGCGCTGAAGCCCGCGCAAGACGCACTGGGTGTGCACAACGATCAGGCGATGGCGATGATGGCTTATCGCCGCGAGGCGACCCACAGTGCAGCCGCATGGTTCGCAGTGGGATGGCTAAGCGCCCGCCAGCAGGCCTCAGCGGAGGAGGCAGCACGAGCACTGGCAATCGCTGGCAAGGCCCATCGCTTCTGGATAAAGCGAACCAAGAAAGCCAAGTCCACCAAGTCGTGAATAACTGTGGCAATGAGCTGATTCAGTTCAGGTCGATGCAGCTGGTCGAGATCCGACGATAGACCCCTTCGCAGTCAACGAGTGCGGCATCGACCTCTTCGGCCGTGCCTTCAATAACTTCTCCCTTGAGCGCATGAAGAATGGTTCGGCGAGTGGCCTTGTGCGGAGACAGTTTCGGGCCGTCACGGGCAACCCCCAGCAGGCGGAAGTTGTAGACCGTCACGCTGGATGAGGGTTCCATGGCAGTGCTCCTGCGAAGGCCGGAATCCCGAAGATGCTATCTCAGCCCGGGGCCTGTGGTCCCGCAAAAGCCCCTTGCACAGCATGTGTGCTGGTGGACGGCAACCGCAACCCGCACACGCGCTCCGCGCACTCATGAGGTGCAGAAGACGCTGCCCTGCTTCGCGGAAAGCAGAAGCATCGCGCGATGTCGGTAAATTAAACCGGGTCGGTCAAAGCTGCGGGCTGATCAGGGGGGGCCGACATATCAACTCAAACAGTGGATAAGTCTGTGACCATCAGCCTTTGGAACTTCGCTAAGCCGCGCCCCGCTTGGGTTGCAACGCGATGCTCAAAGATTGAGCAGGAGCGTTTGAAGTGGACAACCGGTGGGGCGGCCGCTCATGCCACGCTTGTGCGGTAGATGCGCGAGCGCGGTCACCGACCGGCCGCCTGATGATGTCAATCCGAATTTTTAGGGCGGCCGACCTTCAGTGGCGAGAGCGATTCCAGCGCGGCCTTCAGTTCGCTGTCACCCAGCGCGGAAAGCGCCTGCAAGCCTGCGCGCAGCAGCTCGCTCTTCTTGGCCGGTCGCAGGAAGGCCAGCGCACGGGCCTTCAATGCATCGATCTGGTCGAAGTCGGCCTGTGGCATCGTGAAGCTGTCGCGGACCAGCTTTTGCCGAAGCTTGGTGGTCGGCGTTTCAAGCGCTGCGGCTTTTGCTTTGGGTTGCTTCGGCAGCTTGGCGGCGGCATGCGCCTTATCGAGTTTGGGCGCTTTAGTGGCTTTGTTGGCTTTGTTGGCTTTGACCGCCGATGCCGTGGGCTGGGCCTTCGGGCTCTTCTTCGCTGCTGCGGTGGCTTTCTTCACTGCGGCGACGGTGCTGTCGGGTTTGGAGGCGGTCTTGGGGCTTGCTTTGGTGGCCATGGTGTTCATCCGAGTTTGGGTAAATCATTTATATCGTATAAATGATTTACACGCTTGGTAGGATTTGGCAAAGCGACACAGCCGCGGTCAGCCCTGAACCCTCGTAGAAACCCGGTTAAGACTCGAAGAACAGAGGCCTGTTGGGTGCTTGATCGGCGTTTTTTAGGCGCCATGGCCGCAGCAGGGTTGCCTATCGGCCGCCTGCGGCAGGCGAGGCCGCTCAGCGCCTCGTTGCACCAAGGTACTTACTCTTTGTCGGCAGCGTCCGACTTGCGGATGCGCACGGCCAGGCGTTTGGGCGCGGGGCCTGCCGCGGGCGGCGGCGCAGCTTCAGTGACCGGATCGGGTTGCCGGGCGATCAAGGCATCCAAGGGTGTCAGCACGCTGCCCAGGTCGCTGGGACGATCGGTGGCGCCGGTTGGGCTGCCTTCCAGCACGCGGGTGTAGGGCGCCAAGATCTTCACCATCTGCGCATAGATACGCGGTGACGCGGCCATCACTTCACGCTGGTACATGAAGTCGGATTCGCCGGTGAAGTTGCCGATCAGGCCACCGGCCTCGGTGATGATCAACGAGCCGGCCGCAATGTCCCACGGGCTCAGGCCGGTCTCGAAGAAGCCGTCGCAGTAGCCCGCGGCGACATAACAGAGATCGAGCGCGGCAGCGCCGGGGCGACGCAGGCCGGCGCAGCTTTGCATCATCTCTTCGAACATCTTCATATAGCGCTTGAAGTTATCGCCCTTGCGAAACGGAAAGCCGGTGCCGATCAGCGCCTCGGCCATGCGCGTGCGCTTGGAGACACGCAGCCGCTTGTCGTTCAGGAACGCGCCACGGCCTTTGGAGGCGTAGAAGAGGTCGTTGCGCGTTGGGTCATAAACGACGGCTTGCTGCACCTGGTCGCGGTGGGCGAGCGCGATTGAAACGGCATAGACCGGAAAGCCGTGGATGAAGTTGGTGGTGCCATCGAGCGGGTCGATGATCCAGGTGTATTCGCTGTCGCGTGCGCCATGCTCGCGGCCCGATTCTTCGGCCAGGATGCCGTGGCCGGGATAGGCGGCGAGCAGGGTTTCGATGATGACCTCTTCGGCTTTCTGGTCCACCTCGGTGACGAAATCATTGGCCGATTTCGTCGTGACCTTCAGCAAGTCGAGATCGAGTGATGCGCGGTTGATGAGGCCCCCTGCAGTGCGTGCCGCCTTGATGGCGACGTTGAGCATGGGGTGAAGCGCTTGCGACATGGAGATACCTGCAAAGGGTGAGGGCGGGTGGGCTGGCAGAAGGAAAGAGCGAAGTACGACCGATGCCGCACAGATAATGCGAGTTTACCCGCGGCCCATGGAAGAGACCCGATTCGTTCTGCTTCACACCAGGCATCCCGGCAACGTCGGCGCGGCGGCGCGCGCGATGAAGGTGATGGGCTTTCGCGATCTGGTGCTGGTCGCACCGCGCTTTGCGGATGTGCTGACTCAAGAAGACGCGGTCGCCATGGCCAGTGGTGCAGCCGACGTCCTGGTGCGTGCGCGCATCGTCGGCTCGCTCGATGAAGCCCTGCTGGGAGTGAGTTATGCCTGCGCCACCGCGATGACGCCACGCGATTTCGGCCCGCCGACACGCGCGCCGCGCGAGTTGCTGGGCGAGTTGGCCGGGGGTGACCATCGGGTCGCGTTCGTGTTCGGCTCCGAGCGATTCGGCATGAGCAACGACGACGTCTATCGCTGCCATGTCTGCATCAGCATTCCGACCGACCCGGCCTACGGCTCGCTGAACCTCGCGCAAGCGGTTCAGTTGCTGGCCTATGACTGGCGGCAGGCGCTGGGCGGCTTTTCGGTGCCGACGCGAACGGTTTCTGTGTCACACGCCGATGCCGCGCAAGTTCAAGGAGTTTTATCGCATTGGCGGCAGGCGCTGGTGGCGATCGGCTTTCTCGACCCCGCCTCGCCGAAAAAGCTGATGCCGCGTTTGCAGCAACTGCTCAATCGCGCGCAGCCGACGCAGGAGGAAGTGCACATCCTGCGTGGCATTGCGCGGGCGATGGAGAAAGCCGCGGGGCCGGTTGCGTTGAGCCCCGGCCCCACAGGCCAGACCGACGACGAAAACTTGCCGAGTTGATGGGTTCGCTGCGGCAGGCTTCAGGGCCATCGCTAAACTGCTGCTTCCAAATCAACACTTTTGCCATGTTCCAGCGCCTTCGAGAAGATATCGCCTGCATCCTGGAACGAGACCCGGCGGCCCAGTCGACATGGGAGGTGTTGACCTGTTACCCCGGCCTGCATGCGCTGGTGATGCATCGCTGGTCCCATGCCTGCTGGCAGCGCGGCCGGCGCTGGACGGGTCGATTCATCTCGCACATGGCCCGCTTCCTGACCGGCATTGAAATCCACCCCGGCGCCACCATCGGCGAGCGGGTGTTCATCGACCATGGCATGGGTGTCGTGATCGGCGAGATGGCGGAGATCGGCGATGAATGCACGATCTACCAGGGCGTCACGCTGGGCGGTACCTCGCTCGTGAAAGGCAGCAAACGCCACCCGACGCTCGGGCGTGGCGTGATCATCGGTGCTCATGCCTGTGTGCTGGGCGGGTTCAGTGTGGGCGATGGGGCGCGCATCGGCTCCGGCGCGATCGTGACCAAGCCGGTGCCCGCGGGCGCTACCGCGGTCGGCAACCCGGCGCGCATCATCGTTGCCAACGAGGGCGCCAGCCGCGATGCCGCTGTTGAGACGCTCGGCTTCTCGGCTTATGGCATGACCCAGGGCGATGACCCGGTGTCTCAAGCCTTGAAGGGCCTGATCGACAACGCTTCCGGCCATGACCACCAGATCGCGCTGATCTGGTCGGCGATCGAGAAACTGGCGCCGGCGCCGCGCGATTGCGTGCCGAGCGATGCCCAAACCACCGAAGGCTTCGACGCCGATCGCTTCAAGCAGTTGGTGAAGTAGGCCCGGTGGTCGCCTGCGGCGATTGCCGCGCTGGGCCGCGCCTTTCATGCAGCCGGCCACCAGCGCCTGCACCCGATCCGGCGTGGGCGGCTGGGGGCCGAACAGCATGCGGTAGATGATCGGTGCGTCCAGGCCATCCATTACCGCTTCAACCTCGGGCACCGGCTCGCCGCGGGCCAGGCCGCGCTGGATCACGATGGCGATCTGGCTGGCGGTGAATTTGGAACACTGGCAAGACATGGCACCGTCGCTCGCGCGCTTCAGCTTCGCCCGACGCGGATGAGCCACGCTTGGGCGCTGTGGCTGAAGGCGTCGATCGTCGGCGCCTTCTCTGCAGCCTCGACCGCGCCTTCGCCGCTGTATGGGCTGTACCGCGAGGCCTGGCATTTTTCAACGCTGACTTTGACGCTGGTGTTTGCAAGCTATGCCTTCGCCTTGCTGGCTGCATTGCTGGTGTTCGGAGCGTTGTCGAACCACCGTGCGCGGCGCGAGGTGGTACTGATCGCGCTGGGCCTGGAGGTGGGCGCGAGGCTGCTGTTCTGGCAGGCCGAATCGGTCGGCTGGTTGCTGGCTGCCCGCCTGGTGCAAGGCCTTGCAACCGGCATCGCCACCAGCGCGTTGAGCGCGGGTTTGCTGGACCTGCACCGCGACCGCGGCGCATTGATCAACAGCGTTGCGCCGATGATCGGCATGGCGATCGGTGCGCTGGGCACGAGCTTGCTGGTGCTACGGGCCTGCGCCCACACGGTTGGTGTTCGAAATGCTGCTGCTCGTATTCGTGTTGCAGGCGTTGGCGGCGGTCTATCTGCCGGAGACCGTGCAGCGCCGAAGCGGCGCCTGGCGGTCGCTGAAGCCGAGCATCGCGATCCCGCCGCAAGCCCGCGCGACGATGTGGCAGGTGTTGCCGTCAACACCGCGCAATGGGCTTTGGGCAACTTTTATCTGTCGCTCGGGCCGACCTTGGCGCGCGAGGTCACCGAGCTGACATCGCCGGTGATCGGCGGCCTGCTGCTCGCCGCGCTCGTGTTCTGTGGCGCCGTGTCGATTCTTCTGCTGAATCAGCGCGAGCCACGCTCAACCTTGCGGTTAGGCGCGATCGTCTCGCGATCGGCCTGTGCCTGACGCTGGCGGGCGTGCAATTGCATTCGGTCGCAGCGCTGTTCTTCGGCACCGCCGTTGCCGGCCTGGGCTTTGGTGCGTCGTTCAATGGCTCGGTGCGCAGCCTGGTGCCCCTGGCGGCACCCGAGGAGCGCGCCGGCTTGATGTCCAGCTTCTTCGTGTTCAGCTACCTGGCCTTCAGCCTGCCGGCGATCGCCGCGGGCATGCTGGCCGGGCATTTCAGTTTGCAGACGTCGGCCATGGGCTACGGCAGCGTGCTGGTGTGCATGATGTTGGCCGCATTGATCGCGATGCAGCGCCAGAACAGATCAAAGAGATAAGCGAGGCCAGCAATCAACACGAGCCATCCGGGCAGACGGCCCGCGCGGTGTCAGCGGGTAGGCGCGGCCTTCAAAGGGCGCTCTCAAAGGTCGTCTTGCAAGGCCGACAGCTGGGAGTGCCGGATGCGGGTCTTCGACAAGGCGCCGGCCGACTCGAGGATCGGGTAGGCAATCGAGCAGATGTGGGAGTTGATGCGCTTCAGGTCGCTGATCAGGTCGATGTGCAGTGAGCTGGTCTCGATGCTTTGCGCCGTGTTGTCTTGCAGCCGGGCGATGTGGCTGGCGGCGTACTCATGTTCGAGGTCGCGAAAACGCGCCTTCTCTTCGAGCAGCTTCTGCGCATCGCGCACATGGCCATCGAGGAACACGCTCATGCCCAGGCGCAGGTTGGCCAGCAGCCGCTCGTGCAGGTGAACAATCTCGGCCATGCCGGCGTCGGAGAAGCTGCGGTTCTTGCGCACCTTCTTGTCTTCGACGTCTTGCAGCACGCGCTCGATGATGTCGCCGATCTGCTCCATGTTGATCGTGAACGAAACGATGTCGGTCCAGCGCCGGCTTTCGCGCTCGGACAGCGCCTCGTGCGAGATCTGCGTCAGATAAAACTTGATCGCCGAATACAGCTCGTCGACCGTGTCGTCGAGCTGACGCAGCTGGCCGGCCAGTTCGAGGTCGTTGTGGCGAATCACCGGCAGGATGCCGCGCAGCATGGTCTCGACCACATCGGCCTGATGCAGCGCTTCGCGTGCGGCGCAGCTGATGGCCAGCGAAGGCGTGGCCAGTGCGACGGGGTCGAGGTGCCGCGGGCGGGTGCTGCTCAGCGCGTCGGATGAGCGCACCAGCCAGCGGTCGACCGTGCGGCCAACCAGCCCGGTGAAGCCGATGAAGAGCATCGCCAGGCTGACGTTGAAGCCCAGATGGAACAGCACCACTTGCTGATGGACCGTCGGCACCAGTTGCTGCAACAGGATATGGACCTGCGGCATCAGCGGAATGACCACCACGGCGCCGATCGACTTGAAGATCAGGTTGCCCAGCGGCAGCCGGCGCACCTCGGGTGCGGCGCTGCCGGTGGCGATCATCGCGAGCACGCCGCTGCCGAGGTTGGCACCCAGCACGAGACCGAGCGCAACCGGCGTCGTCAACAGGCCGGAGGCGGTCAGCGTGGCCGTCAGCAGCACGATCGCCAGGCTCGAATACGACATCACCGTCAGCGCGGCACCGACGCAGATGTCGAGCAGGATCTCGTTGGGCAATGCGACCAGCAGTGCTCGCACGGCGGGGGATTCGGTCAAGGGGCGCGTTGCGCCGACGATCAGTTGTAGCGCCAGCGTGATCAGCCCAAGGCCGATCAGCGCCCGGCCGATGCGCCCGGCCATGCTGGTCTGGCGCGAGATGAACATCACGACACCGACGAAGATCAGCAACGGCGACAGCCACGACAGATCGAACGAGAAGGCCACCGCCATCAGGCTCGTGCCCATGTCGGCGCCGAGCATCACGGCCAGGGCCGGGCCGGTGGTGACCAGGCCTTTGCCAACGAACGACGCGACGATCAAACAAGTGGCGGTGCTCGATTGAACGATGCTGGTCACGCCCATGCCGGCCAGCATCGCGGTCCAGCGGCTGCTGAAGCTGCGCGACAGGATGCGCCGCAGGTCTTCGCCGAACACCCGCAGCATGCCGGTTCGCACGATGTGCGTTCCCCAGACGAGCAACGCGATCGCAGCCAGCAGATTCAGCAGATGTTGCATGGCTTGAGTCTATCGCTCAGGCCCGAAGCGTGCTAACCGTTTGCTTGCTTGCACAGCCGGAGCGGGCCCGGATGCTGATGGCAAAATCCGGCGCGCGACACCCGGGCCTGGCCGCTTCTTGCCAGGCGGGCAGCTTCATCAGCGATGAAGCATGGCGCGACCATTCCCTTTGCAAACCAGGAGAGACCAACGTGGCCATGGATGTGGTGGATTTCGAAATCAAGGGCGCCGAGATGCAGTTCGTCGAGGTCGAGCTCGACCCCGGTGAGGCCGCGGTGGGCGAAGCCGGCAGCATGATGTACATGGATGCCGGCATCACGATGGACACCGTCTTCGGTGACGGCTCGCAAAACCAGGGCGGCCTCTTCGGCAAGCTGCTGGGTGCCGGCAAGCGGTTGATCACCGGCGAATCGCTGTTCACGACGGTCTACACCAACCAGAGCGCGAGCAAGCTGCGCGTGGCTTTTGCGGCGCCGTATCCCGGCAAGATTTTGCCGATGGACCTGCGCCAGCTCGGCGGCATGCTGATCTGCCAGAAAGACGCGTTCCTGTGCGCGGCCAAGGGCGTGTCGCTGGGCATCTACCTGCAGCAGAAGATGTCGGTCGGCTTCTTCGGCGGCGAAGGTTTCGTGATGCAAAAGCTCGAAGGCGACGGGCTGGCCTTCGTCCATGCGGGCGGCACGGTGGTCAAGCGCGAGCTCAAGCCCGGCCAGACCTTGCTGATCGACACCGGCTGCGTGGTGGCCTTCACCCCCAACATCAACTTCGAGATCCAGTACGTCGGCAAGATCAAGACGGCGCTGTTCGGTGGCGAAGGCCTTTTCTTCGCGAAGGTCACCGGGCCGGGCACCGTGTGGCTGCAAAGCCTGCCGTTCTCGCGGCTGGCTTCGCGAGTGTTTGCTGCCGCACCGCAAAACGGCGGCCGCCGCGAAGAAGGCTCGGTGCTCGGTGGCTTTGGTGCCGCCGGCTTGCTGGGCGGGCTGCTCGGCGGCGACGACGAATAAGCCCCAACGGCCTCACAGCTGGGGCCGGCCGAGGGGTGCAGGCCGCCTACACTAACGGTTTGCCCATCCGGTCATCCTTTTGAAGCTGCTGTTTGTGTCCACTGCCTCGCAAGCAGCCCGTTGGTTGGCTGCTTTGCTCACCGGTATCAGCTTGTCAGCCGGGGCCGCCGACAAGCCGCTCCACCCGATCTTCGTGTTGAACTCGCTGGACGCCTCGATCAGCGTCATCGACCCGAAGACGTTCATCGAGCAGCGCCGCATCCCGACCGGCAAGGAGCCACATCACCTGTACCTGTCGCCCGACGAGAAATCGTTGATCGTCGCCAATGCGCTGAGCGATTCGCTGACCTTGATCGACCCGCAGACCGGCGTGGTGCAGCGCGTGATCAACAAGATCGCCGACCCGTATCACCTGCGCTTCTCGCCCGACATGAAGTGGTTCGTGACGGCCGCCAACCGGCTCGACCATATCGACATCTATCGCTGGCAACCCGATGACCCGGTGACGCCGCTGAAGCTGGCCGGGCGCGTGCATGCGAGCCGTACGCCCAGCCACCTGTCGATCAACAGCAAGAGCAGCATCATTTATTCGTCGATGCAGGACAGCGACGAACTGATGGCGATCGACCTGCTGACGCAAAAGCCGATCTGGAAGATCCCGGTCGGCAAGCTGCCCGCCGATGTCTACCTGACGCCCGACGACCGGCTGCTGTTCGTCGGGCTGACCGGCGATGAATACGTCGAGGTCTATGACGTGAGCCAGTCGGCGCCCAAGCTCGTCAAGCGCATCCAGACCGGCGCCGGCGCCCATGCCTTTCGTTCGCGCGGCGACCACCGCCATGTGTTCGTCAGCAACCGCGTGGGCAACACCATCAGCATGATCGACACGCAAACGCTGACGGTCGCTGCGACCTATCCGGCGCCCGGCGGCCCGGACTGCATCGACATGCTCGATGACGGCAAGACACTGATGGTCACGTCGCGCTGGGCGCGCAAGCTGACGTTGATCGACATCGAAAAGAAGCAGGTCGTGCGGCAGGTCAGCGTCGGCCGTTCGCCGCACGGTGTCTGGACGCTCAACCATGCGCCGCGCGATTAACTCCCGCTGGACCCGCGCAATGCTGTTGGCCTGGGCGCTGTGCGGCGCGGGTGGGCCGGTGTTTGCGGCGTGCGACAAGCCGGTCTATTTGAGTTTCGACACCGGCCACATGGGTGTCGCGCCGAAAGTGGCGGAGGTGCTGGCGCGTCAGCAGGTGAAGGTGAGCTTTTTTCTTGCTGACGAAAAGACGTTGACCGATGGCACGAGCCTGGACGCGGTCTGGGCGCCATGGTGGAAGGCCCGCGCTGCCGAAGGCCATGTGTTTGGCTCCCACACCTTCGATCACACCTACTGGATGGCCGATGTGCCGGGTGGGTTTCGGGTGAAATCGAGCGCCGGGCCGAAGGCCGGGCAGGTTCAGACCTGGACGGCGGGGCAGTATTGCGCCGCCTTGCAGCTATCGGCCGATCGCTTCCAGGCGATGACCGGCCAGCCGATGGCGCATCTGTTTCGCGCGCCAGGCGGCAAGACTTCGCCGAAGCTGCTCGCCGCTGCGAAGGCTTGCGGCTGGACGCATGTGCCCTGGAGCCCGGCGGGTTTTCTGGGCGATGAATTGTCGAGCGAGGGCTATCCCAATGAGGTGTTGCTGCAGCGGGCGCTGCGCGACGTGCGCAGCGGCGACATCCTGCTGGCGCACCTCGGAATCTGGTCGCGCAAGGACGCCTGGGCGCCAGCGGTGCTGGAGCCGCTGATCGAAGGGCTGAAGGCGCGTGGGATGTGTTTCGCCACGCTGCGCGAGCATCCGAGCTATCGCTCGGTGATCGACATCCGCTGAACGCCGCCATGCTCGATGCCTTTTTGCTCGCATTGACCGATGCCTTTGGCCATGTGCAGCAGGCGCTGTTCGAAAGCGTCGTGCAGCCGCTGGTCTTCGCGCTGGGGCTCGGCAATGTCGTCGAAGATGCCTTCGATGCCACCGGCTGGCTGCTGGTTGGCGTGATTCAGCTGGCGATTCTGTTGATCGGCATCGGTGCATTGGAGCGCTGGCGGCCGGTCGAGCCGGTGACGGACCGCGCGGCGGTGCGCATCGACATCGTCTATACGCTGATCCATCGCCTGGGCTTGTTTCGGGTGGCGCTGTTCTTTTCGATCGACCCGCTGTGGGATGGGCTGTTCGGCACGATGCGCATGCATGGCCTGCCGACTTGGCAAATGGACGAATGGTTCGCGCCCTGGTGGCCGGGCTTCAGCGATACCGCGTGGTTCAGCTTTCTGGTCTATCTGCTCGTGTTCGATTTCGTCGAGTACTGGCTGCATCGCGGCCAGCATGGCTTGCGTTGGTGGTGGGGGCTGCATTCGCTGCATCACAGCCAGCGCCAAATGACGATGTGGAGCGACAACCGCAACCACCTGCTCGACGATGTGATCCACGACAGCGTGATCGTGCTGGTTGCGCGGATGATCGGCATTGCGCCGGGGCAGTTCATCGCGGTGGTGGCCTGTACGCAGCTGCTGGAAAGCTTGGCGCATGCGAATGCTCGTTTGTGGTTTGGCCCGTTGTTCGAGCGGGTGCTGGTCAGCCCGCGGTTTCACCGGCTGCATCACAGCATCGGCCTTGGCCATGAATCGGCCGGGCGCAATACCTTGGGCGGCCATAACTTCGCGGTGCTGTTTCCGGTATGGGACGTCCTCTTCCGGACTGCGAACTTTGAGTTGCGCTATGACCCGACCGGCATCCGCGATCAACTCGCACCCGAAGGCGGGCGCGACTATGGCCGCGGCTTCTGGGTGCAGCAGTGGCTCGGCCTGCGCCGCATGTTCGGCCGTGGCTGACGCGCTCACGTATCCTTGCCCGCCATGAAATCCCTGTTTGATTCGGCATGGCGCGCCGCCGCCTATTGCCTGCATCCGAAAGTCATTCTGTTTTCGCTGATGCCCTTGGCTTTGATCATCGGCATGGCGCTCGGGCTCGGCTATTTCTACTGGGAGCCCGCGGTCGATGCAGTGCGCGAGGCCTTCGATTCCTGGGATTTGCTGTCCACACTGTTCGGCTGGCTCGAAAGCATCGGCGCCAGCGGGTTGAAGAGCCTGCTCGCGCCGATGGTGGTGGTGTTCCTGGCCACGCCAGTGCTGGTGGTGGTATCGCTGCTGGCGGTGGCAATGATGATGTCACCGGCGATGCTGCAACTGGTCGCCGATCGCCGCTTCCCTGCGCTGGAGCGGCTTCACGGTGGGTCGTTCGCCGGCAGCCTCTTCATCAGCCTGGTATCGACCGTGATCGCCTTGGTGGTGATGCTGTTCTCGATTCCGCTGTGGTTCGTGCCACCGCTGGTGCTCGTCATCCCGCCGGCCATCTGGGGTTGGCTCACTTACCGTGTCATGAGCTATGACGTGCTGGCCGAACATGCCAGCAAGGAAGAGCGGCGTACCTTGATCGCCCGCCACCGCTTGCAGTTGCTCGGCATCGGCGTGTTGACCGGTTATCTCGGGGCCGCGCCGTCGGTGGTGTGGGCATCGGGTGCGGTGTTCATACCGCTGGCGCCGGTGCTGGTGCCGATTGCGATCTGGATTTACACGCTGGTCTTTGCCTTCTCGGCGCTCTGGTTTGCGCATTACGCGCTGGCGGCATTGGCCGAACTCCGCGCTGAGCGCTCGGCTGCGCCGCCTGCACCCGCCGCGGTGCAGATCGAGCCGGTTCCCGAGCCGTTGCTGCCAGCCCCTCCGACCCTTTGACTTGACGCGAGAACCTTCATGAACTTCGGCCTGATCATCATTGGCGATGAAATCCTCTCCGGCAAACGTGCCGACAAGCATCTGCCCAAGGTCATTGAATTGCTCTCCGAGCGCGGTCTGTCACTGAGTTGGGTGCGTTATGTGGGTGACGACCCCGAGCGCATCACGGCCGACCTGAAGTACGCGTTTGAAAGCGGTGATGTTGTCTTCTCTTGCGGCGGCATTGGCGCGACACCTGATGACCACACGCGTGCCTGCGCGGCGCAGGCGCTGGGCCTGCCGCTAGCGCTTCATCCGGTGGCGCGTGATTTCATCGTTGAGCGCATGCGCGAATCGGCGGCCGAGCAAGGCAAGCCGTTTGAGCCCGAGCAGGCCGATAACCTGCACCGGCTCAACATGGCCATGTTCCCGCAGGGGGCGTACATCATTCCGAACCCGTACAACAAGATCGCCGGCTTCTCGGTGAAATCGGGTGAGGGTGGCGTGTACTTCGTCCCCGGCTTTCCGGTGATGGCCTGGCCGATGTTGGCCTGGGTACTGGATCAGCATTACCCGCATCTTCATCGCACGGTCTCGCAGCGCGAGCAATCGGTGATCGTGCTCGGTGGTATGGAGGCGACGCTGACACCGCTGATGGTTCGCATTGAAGCCGAGTTCGCCGGCATCAAGGTGTTCAGCTTGCCAAGCGTTGATCATCCGCAGTGGGGCAAGCACATCGAACTGGGTGTGAAAGGTGATGCGGCTCTGATTCCTGGCGCCTATCAGCTTCTGTTGGAAGGCCTGCGCGGTTTTGGGGCAAACCTGGGTCCGGAGTTGGTGCGTTGAGGTTTTTGGGCTGGCTCCAACCTGGTGCTTGAGGTGCGCAACAGCATTCGCCGGAGGTTCAAAAATCTCGGTTTTTCCCAGAGAAAACAAGCCTTCCCAACGCAGCCAGCACTCCGTACTTCTCAAGGTTTCAGGCATGCTTTCTGCTACATTCCTGTGCGCATTTTCGGGGCTGGTTCGAGCTTGAATTTGCCGGCCTTCCCTGTGTCCACCCAACCACAAGCCTCGCGCTAGGAGTTCCTGATGGCAAAGACCGTCGCCGACGTGATGAACATGGTGAAAGAGAACGAGGTCAAGTTCGTTGACTTCCGCTTCACCGACACCCGCGGCAAAGAGCAGCACGTTTCCGTGCCCGTGTCCCATTTTGATGAAGACAAGTTCACGGCGGGCCACGCCTTTGACGGCTCTTCCATTGCCGGCTGGAAGGGCATCGAAGCGTCTGACATGACGCTCGTTCCCGATCCGAACACCGCCAACATCGACCCGTTCTTCGAAGAACCGACGCTGATCCTGACCTGCGACGTGATCGAGCCGGGTGATGGCAAGCCGTACGAGCGCGACCCGCGTTCGCTGGCTCGCCGCGCCGAGGCTTACCTCAAGGCTTCAGGCATTGGAGACGCAGCATATTTCGGTCCGGAACCTGAATTTTTCGTGTTCGACAGCGTTCGTTGGGGCAATGACATCTCGGGCTCGTTCTTCAAGATCGAATCCGAAGAAGGTGCCTGGAACACCGGCAAGGAATACGACCACGGCAACTCGGGCTATCGCCCTGCGGTGAAGGGCGGTTATTTCCCGACGCCTCCGGTCGACAGCTTCCAGGACATGCGCTCGGAAATGAGCTTGATCCTCGAATCGCTGGGCATTCCGGTCGAAGTGCATCACCACGAAGTGGCCAATGCCGGCCAACTCGAAATCGGTACGCGCTTCAGCACGCTGGTCCAGCGCGCTGACTGGCTGCAGCTGCAAAAGTACGTGATCCAGAACGTGGCTCATGCTTACGGCAAGACGGCCACCTTCATGCCCAAGCCACTGGTCGGCGACAACGGTTCCGGCATGCACGTTCACCAATCGGTCTGGAAAGACGGCAAGAACCTTTTCGCTGGTGACGGGTATGCCGGTCTGAGCGACTTCGCGCTGTATTACATCGGCGGCATCATCAAGCACGCTCGCGCGCTGAATGCCATCACGAACCCTGGCACCAACAGCTACAAGCGCCTGGTGCCTGGCTTCGAAGCACCGGTAAAGCTGGCTTATTCGGCTAAGAACCGCTCGGCTTCGATCCGCATTCCGTACGTAGCCAACCCGAAGGGCCGCCGCATCGAAGCGCGCTTCCCCGATCCGCTGGCC
This sequence comes from uncultured Rhizobacter sp., assembly GCA_964242145.1. Lineage (GTDB taxonomy): Bacteria > Pseudomonadota > Gammaproteobacteria > Burkholderiales > Burkholderiaceae_C > Rhizobacter. The sequence goes on along the minus strand of CAXTCD010000001.1, from coordinate 45,275 downwards.
AACCCGTACCTGGCGTTCTCGGCATTGCTGATGGCAGGCCTCGATGGCGTGGAAAACAAGATCCATCCGGGCGAAGCCGCCAGCAAGGATCTGTATCACTTGCCACCAGAAGAAGACGCGAAGATCCCGACCGTCTGCCACAGCCTGGACCAGGCCCTCGACTATCTCGACAAGGGCCGCGCGTTCCTGACCAAGGGCGGTGTGTTCACCGATGCCTACATCGACGCGTACATTGAGCTGAAGATGCAGGAAGTGACTCGCTTCCGCATGGCCACGCATCCGGTTGAATTCGACATGTACTACAGCGCTTAAACGCTGAAGCCGGTTTGTGCATCCGAAGGGACGGCCATTGCGCCGTCCCTTTTTCATTTGGTGAAAAGCGCCGACGATCGGCCACAATTGCCATACGCAAAAGCCCTGTCGCTCCACGCACCGATGGTCGCGTTACAGGGCTGAGAGGTGCACTCCATGATTCGAAAATCACTGATGACATGTTTGCCGCTGCTGGCGTTGCTTGCGCTGCCCGCATGGGGCCAGAGCGATTCCGGCAAGCAGGTCTATCGTTGCCCTGGAAATCCGGTGCTCTATACCGACACCTTGTCGGCCAAAGAAGCGCGAGACAAAGGCTGCAAAACGCTCGAAGGCGCGCCCATCACCGTGATCCAGTCGGGACGGTTGCGCGGCGGTGGCTCTGTCGCGCCGACAGCCACTCGCTCCAGCGAAGGCAGCAAGGTCGACCCGAACGATCAGCGTGCCCGCGACACCGATGCGCGCCGAATTCTGGAGTCGGAATTGCGCAAGGAAGAGGAGCAATTGGCTTCGCTGCAGAAGGAATACAACAACGGCGAGCCCGAGCGCCGTGGTGATGAAAAGAACTTCCAGAAATACCAGGATCGGGTGGCCGAACTGAAGGCAGGCATCGCACGCAAGGAAAGCGATGTGGCGGCACTGAAGCGCGAACTCGGCAAGCTCCAGTGACCGCGGTCCCCTCGCGTGCGCAGCCGGCCGGCGTGCCTCACAGTTTCGAGGCCTTTGATCATCTGGCAACGATGGTTGCGGTGGTCCACCGCGATGGCCGTTGTCTGTTTGCGAATGCGGCCTTCGAGCATGTGCTCGGGCTGTCTCGGCGCAGCGTGCTGCGAGGCTCGCTGTTCGATTGGTTCGTGGATCCGCAGATCCTTCGCGACACCGTCAATGCGGTGGCCAGCAACGACTTTTCCACCAGCCGTTTCGAAGCTTTGCTTCGCCGCGCCGTGGCCGTTCACAACGAGGCGCTTCCGGTTCATGTGATCGTCAACCAGATGGATCGCGCCGATCAGGTGGTGGTCGAGTTGGTGGAGATCGAGCAGCAGACCCGGCAAGACCGCGAAGAGCGGGCGCTGGGCCAGGCGCAGGCCAACAAAGAGTTAATCCGCAACCTCGCCCACGAGATCAAGAACCCGCTCGGGGGCATCCGCGGCGCGGCGCAGTTGCTGGAGATGGAAGTCGAATCACGCGCGTTGACCGAGTACACCCAGGTCATCATCCAGGAGGCCGATCGCCTGCAAGCGCTGGTCGATCGCTTGCTGGCGCCGCACCGCAAGCCGCATGTGGTCAGCGATGTGAACATCCATGAGGTATGCGAGCGGGTTCGTTCGTTGATCCTGGCGGAGTTTCCGCGCGGGCTGTCGGTTCAGCGCGACTACGACATCTCGATTCCGAACTTTCGCGGTGACCGTGAGCAGCTGATCCAGGCGGTGTTGAACATTGCGCATAACGCGGCTCAGGCCTTGGCCGATCGCATTCAGCAAGGTGACGCGTGCATCACGCTGCGTACACGCATTGCACGCCAGGTGACCCTGGGCAAGCAGCGCTACAGATTGGCACTGGACTTGCATATCGAGGACAACGGCCCGGGTGTTCCCGAGTCCATTCGAGATCGCATCTTTTACCCCTTGGTATCCGGGCGCGATGGTGGGTCGGGCTTAGGGCTCACGTTGGCGCAGACATTCGTGCAGCAGCATCAAGGCATGATCGAATGTGTCAGCGAACCTGGTCAGACTCTTTTCAAGATCGTGATCCCGTTGCCCTGAGCCAAAAGCTTTCGTCGACGGGCCTAACTTCAGGCAGGGCATGAAACCCATCTGGATCGTTGACGACGACCAATCCATCCGATTTGTGTTGGAGAAGGCACTGGCGCGTGAAGACCTGGCGGTTCGCAGCTTCACCAATCCCCGCGATGTCTTGCTGGCGCTGGAAGACGACGAGCCGCAGGTCCTGGTCTCGGACATCCGCATGCCGGGTGGCTCGGGCATCGAGCTGCTGACCAAGGTCAAGGAGCGGCACCCCGGCTTGCCCGTCATCATCATGACGGCCTATTCCGACCTCGACAGCGCTGTCAGCGCATTTCAGGGCGGTGCCTTCGAGTATTTGCCCAAGCCTTTCGATGTGCCGAAGGCGGTCGAGCTGATTCGCCGCGCGCTCGATGAAAGCATGCGCGAGGAAGTGCGTGACGAGCGCATTGCCCAGATGCCGGAAATGCTCGGCCAGGCGCCTGCGATGCAGGACGTGTTTCGCGCCATCGGGCGACTTAGCCAAAGCATCGTCACGGTGTTGATCACCGGCGAATCCGGCTCCGGCAAAGAGCTGGTGGCGCATGCGCTGCACAAGCACAGCCCGCGCGCCGCAGGCCCTTTTGTCGCGATCAATACAGCGGCGATTCCGAAAGACCTGCTTGAGTCCGAGCTGTTTGGCCATGAACGCGGGGCATTCACGGGTGCTCAAACCACACGCCGCGGTCGCTTCGAACAGGCCGATGGCGGCACGCTGTTTCTCGATGAAATTGGCGACATGCCCTTCGATCTGCAGACCCGCTTGCTGCGCGTGCTGAGCGATGGTCAGTTCTATCGCGTCGGCGGCCACAACCCGTTGCGCAGCAATGTGCGGGTGATTGCCGCGACCCACCAAAACCTCGAAGAGCGCGTCAAGCTCGGTGCCTTCCGGGAAGACTTGTTCCACCGCCTGAACGTGATTCGCCTGCGCTTGCCGGCCTTGCGCGAGCGTCGCGAAGACGTGCCGTCGCTGACTCGCTTCTTCCTGCAGAAGAGCGCGAAGGAATTGGGTGTGGAGGCCAAGCGCATCACCGAGGCGGCCCTGTCGCGATTGATGCAGTTCGACTTCCCCGGCAACGTTCGCCAGCTGGAAAACATTTGCCACTGGCTGACGGTGATGGCCCCTGCCCAGGTGGTCGAAGCGAAGGACCTGCCGCCCGAGTTGCTCGGGGATGCGCCGGCTGCGCGCTCTGCCGTGCCGGTGGCTGCGACGGTGGCAGAAGCGACAGGTGAAGCGCTTGTGGCTGCCTTGGCACCCGCAGCGGCGAGCGTGGCTCAAGCGTCGAATGGGCTGAGTTCGGCGTCTGCGGAAACGGCGGTTTCGCAGCCGCCCCACTGGCTGCTCGATCTCGAACGTGAATCACGCAGCATGCTGCTGGCGGGTTTGCCGGAGGTATGGGACACGCTGACGCGCAAGTTCGAGGGCCAACTGATTCACACGGCCCTGGAGATCACTCGGGGCCGTCGCATTGAAGCAGCACAGAAGCTCGGGATCGGCCGCAACACGATCACTCGCAAGATCCAGGAGCTCGGTCTCGACGACTGATCACAAGCGAGGTTTGACTTAGGGGTAGCCTCTCTGCGACGAGGTCTGCGTGATGTCTGCGCCAATACAATGGCCCGCATATTCATAAGACAGACAGGGAGGGGCTATGCCCATCGTCGCATTTCTACATTTGGCGGTTGCCGCTTTCTTTGCGGTTCACGCAGTTCGAACCGGCCGTGAACGCTATTGGTTGATGGTGTTGTTCGCCTTTCCGCTGATGGGCAGCATCGTGTATTTCTTTGCCGAATATGCCGGTGACTTGAGCAACACGCGGGGCGGCCAACGGGCGTTGCGCCTGATGCAAGGCGTGATCGATCCTGATCGCGAGCTGCGACTGGCGACAGCCGCGTTCGATCGCACGCCGACCGCGTTCAACGAAGCGCAACTGGCGCGTGCGTTGCTGGCCAAGGGTGAGGTCGACCAAGCCATCGTGCATTACCAGCAATGCATTGCTGGCCCTTACGCCAAAGATGCCAGCTTCTTGAAAGGCCTGGCGATTGCGCAGATCGAGGGCAACCATCACGCCAACGCCATCACGACGCTGGAGGCACTGTTTGCGGCGCATCCCGATCAGCGCAGCGGCGACATCGCATTAATGTATGCCGAGGCCTTGGCGGGTGCGCAGCGGCCGGAGGCCGACGCGGCATTCGAATCGGTGATCGAAGCGGGTGGTTCGATCGAAGCTCGCTGCAAATACGGCCAGTTCTTGCTGGGCCGCAGCCGCGCTGAAACGGCCCGCCACGTGTTCGAAGAAATTCTGGCCGATGCCCAGCGCATCCAGAAGCATTCACGTGAGCTGAATCGCGAATGGATTTCAGCCGCGCAGCAAGCGCTGAAGCAGTTGTCGCAGACCTGATGATCGCCGGCGCCGGCGTCAGCGTCAGCGCAAAGGCCAGCGAATCGGGGTGCGACGGGTGGCGCTTGGTCATCCCATCGGCCTGACCGCAAACGCCAAGCCTGATGACGGGCGTCTGCTCCAGCACCTTCAGATGTGAAGCCAGGCCAGGCCGCCCAGCACAACGCCGACGGCGCTCAAGCCCAGCACGGCGTATTCAAGCCAGCGGCGACGCGTCAACAACGCGATGGCGGCCATTGCAATGGCGATCTGCAATGCCGTTGTTGCCTGCGCCCAGCGGTGATGCTGATGCATCTGTTGATCGCTCTTTTCGTCCCATGACGTCGATTCCTTGTCGAGCCGCTCGGCCTCGAGCTTGACCTCGGCCTTTTCCTTTTTGTAGCGGGCGATCTCGTCTTGGTAGAAGCCTCTGCGCGCTTCGGGCACCACCTCGGCGGCCAGCTCGCTCAGCGTCTGCTTGTTGCTTTTGGCCTGGTAGTAATTCCACTGGTTCGATGCTTCGGTCTTCTTGATCGCCGCCGAGTTCTTGTAAAGGCCGGCATTGGCCTGCGTGGCGCCGCCCATGTAGGCAAACATGGCGCCCACCGTGGCAAGAATCGCCGTGATCACGGCGAGCTGGCCGGCCATGCCTTTCGGCTCATGCTGGGCCGCATGCTCCAGCTCGTGTTCGTGGGGGCCGTGAACGTGAAAGCCGTCACCAGACATGTGAATGACTCCTCAAGGGTTTCGTTGATAGATGACAAAAGCGAAGTCGAAATGATTCGGTTCGCCGGCATGGTGGGTTTCTCTGCTGATCTCGTGGAACTGCAGCTGATCAAAGGCGGGGAACTGCGTGTCGCCTTCGAAATCTCGATCGATTTCGGTCAGCACCAGGCGCTGGGCCCACGGCAACGCCGCGGTGTAAAGCTGCTCACCGCCGATCACGAACACTTCCGCGCAGGGTCCTGCAAGCGATAAGGCTTCTTCCAGCGAATGAGCGACTTGCGCGCCTTCGGCCTGCCAAGCGGCATTGCGCGTCACGACGATGTTGGTGCGGCCGGGCAAGGGGCGAAAGCGTGCAGGCAGAGAATCCCAGGTCTTGCGGCCCATGATGACCGGGTGCTTGAGCGTCGTGCGCCTGAAGTGCTGTTGATCTTCCGGCAGGCGCCACAGCAGCGCGTTGCCTGCGCCTATGACGCCATTGCGTGCGACTGCGGCAATCAGGGTGATGTGTGGGCGTGTCATGGGTTCACGGTCTTGAAGGCAGGCGGTGTGGGTTCCATGCAGGCGATGCGGGGCAGCGAATGAAGCTCTCTCAGCGATAACGCTTGAGTGTGTGGCACGTTGATGTCGTGTCATGCCGCCTTGAGATGGCCGGCCGTGGTTGTTTCAAACGGCAGCCGATATTCGGCGTGCCAACTCAGACGGCTACCGGTGCCTTGATTGCCGGATGATGTTCATAGCCAACGATCTCGAAATCGTCGAACTCATAGTCGAAGATCGACACCGGCCGGCGGTGGATCTTCAGCGTGGGGTAGCGCAGCGGTTCGCGAGACAGCTGCAGCGCCACCTGCTCGGCATGGTTGCTGTAGATATGGCAATCGCCGCCAGTCCAGATGAAGTCACCCACATCGAGGTCGCATTGCTGCGCGACCATGTGCGTCAGCAATGCATAGCTTGCGATGTTGAAGGGCACACCCAGAAAAATGTCGGCGCTGCGCTGATAGAGCTGACAGCTGAGCTGGCCGCGGCCGCCCGGTTCAGTTGGCGATGCGACGTAAAACTGGAAGAACGCATGACAAGGCATCAAGGCCATCTTCGGCAGATCGGCAACGTTCCAGGCGCTGACGATGATCCGGCGTGAGTCGGGGTTGGTCTTCAGCGTTTGAATGACCTCGGCGATCTGGTCGATGTGGCCGCCATCGGGCGTTGGCCAGTTGCGCCATTGAACGCCGTAGACCGGGCCGAGGTCGCCGTCTGCGCGTGCCCATTCATCCCAGATCGACACACCGCGCTCTTGCAGCCAGGTCGCGTTGCCGTCACCGCGCAGGAACCACAGCAGCTCCAGGATGATGGACTTCAGATGGACCTTCTTGGTCGTGACCAGCGGAAAGCCTTCGTTCAGATCGAATCTCATCTGATGGCCAAAGACGCTGCGGGTGCCGATACCCGTGCGGTCGCCCTTGGCGACGCCATGTTCATTGACATGGCGCATGAAATCTTCGTATTGGGAACGGATGGGGCGGGTCACGATTCGGCTCCGAAGGAGCCCGGAATTATCGCTCCATGCATCCGCCATTTTCGATGCACCCCGGACAACTCTTTTCGCCCTGATTTCTTGCCGCAATGAGCGCAAAAAAGGGCACCGAAGTGCCCTTGCCAACCACTGGATTGCACGCTCAGCCGGCTTGGCCGGGTTCGCGTAAGAACAACTCCACGCGACGGTTTTTTGCGCGGCCGGAGTCAGAGGTGTTATCTGCCACCGGTTCACGATCGCCGCGGCCTGCGGTGTCGATGCGTGCGCTTGATACGCCATGGGCGGTCAGGTAGTCACGCACGCTGTGAGCGCGTTCCAGCGACAGCGGGTTGTTGACCGCATCGGAGCCGGTGCTGTCGGTGTGGCCGATGATGCTCAGGCGGGCATTGGGGTCATTGCGCAGGCTTTCTGCGAATGGGTCCAGCACGGCGCGCAATTCAGGCTTGATGGCCGCGCTTCCGGTCGAGAACGACACGTCATTGGGCACATTGAGCTTCAACTGGTTGTCAGCCGTGCGCGTGACCTCTACGCCGGTGCCCTTGGTGGCTTGCTCCATCTGGGCACGCCGGTCTTCCTGGCGCTTCGACCAGATGTTGCCGGCCACGGCGCCGACCGCGCCACCGACCACCGCGCCGGTACCGGCCTTGCCGCCTGTGGCTGCACTGATCACCGCACCTGCAACGGCACCAATGCCGGCGCCCTTGGCAGTGCCTTGCTGGCGTTCGCTCATGCTTTCACAACCGGCCAGCAACACGGCCGATGCAGCTAACGCGATCACGGCGGAACGGGCAGCGAAATTCTTGTTCATGGGGTGTTCTCCTTCAATCAATGGTCAAACGGGAAAAGGCGGACCGTGAGCGCCTCGCACCGAAGTGTCGTGGCCCATCGTTACGATGTCTGTCAGACAGGCCTAACGCGCGATGTGGGTTGTGGCCTACAGCGGCGCGAAATTTTGAGTGTCCGTTTGTTGCTTCGTTCCCTGCCAGCGCGCGCGCCCACTGAGCCAGAGGCAGCGACTACGAGTCAAACTGCAATGCAGCCAAGCGGGAATACAGGCCACCTGCGGCCACCAGCGACGCATGGGTACCGGTCTCGACGATGCGGCCGTGTTCCAGCACGACGATGCGGTCGGCGCGCTGCACGGTGGCCAATCGGTGGGCGATGACAAGCGTCGTGCGGTCTTTCATCGCCGACTCGAGCGCGGCTTGCACCATGCGCTCGCTCTCAGCGTCCAGTGCGCTGGTCGCTTCATCGAGCAGCAGCAGCGGCGGGTTCTTCAGCATCGCGCGGGCGATGCTGATGCGCTGGCGTTGCCCGCCTGACAGGCGAACGCCGCGTTCGCCGAGGAAGGTGTCATAACCCTGCGGCAACGCGCGAATGAAATCATCGGCAAAGGCGGCTCGTGCTGCGGCGATCACTTCGTCGTCGCTGGCCTCGGGCTTGCCGTAGCGGATATTCTCCAGCGCGTTGGCCGAGAAGATCACGCTGTCTTGCGGAACGATGCCGATGCGCCCGCGCAGCGCTTCGAGCGACGTGGCGCTGACCGACACGCCGTCGACACGCACTTCGCCCGAAGCGACGTCATAAAAACGCAGAAGCAGCTGAAGCACCGTGCTCTTGCCGGCACCGCTTGGGCCGACCAGCGCCACGGTCTCGCCGGGCTGAATCTGCAAGCTGAAATCGGCCAGCGACAGCTGCAAAGGCCGCGACGGATAACGGAAGCTGACCTTGTCGAAGCTGACCGACGATCCGCCGCGGGTGGCCGGCAAGGGTTGCGCTTGCACGGGCGATGCGATCGGCGAGCGCGTGGCGAGAAGCTCCATCAGGCGCTCGGTCGCGCCGGCCGCGCGCAGCAGATCGCCGTACACCTCGGCCAGCACCGCCACCGAGCTGACCAGGATCACGACATACACCACCGTCTGCCCCAGGTGGCCGGCGCTGATCTGCCCAGCGATCACCGCCTGCGTGCCTTGGTACAGGCCCCACAGCAAAGCGCCGAAAGTCGCGGTGATGATGAAGGCCACCATGCCCGAGCGCAGGCGGGTGCGGCGAATCGCGGTCAGAAAAGCGTTCTCGGTCGAATCGTTGAAACGCTTGGCTTCACGCAATTCCTGCGTATAGCTCTGAACCACCGGGACGGCGTTGAGCACCTCGGCAGCGATCGCGCTGGAGTCGGCCACGCGATCCTGGCTGGCGCGTGACAGCTTGCGTACGCGGCGTCCGAAATACAGCGAGGGCAGCACCACCAGCACCAGAATGCCCAGTACCTGTGTCATCACATAGGGGTTGGTGATGATCAGCATCAGCATTGCGCCCACGCCCATCACCGAGTTGCGCAGGCCCATGCTCAGGCTGGAGCCGACCACCGTCTGCACAAGCGTCGTGTCGGTCGTCAGCCGTGACAGCACCTCGCCGGTCTGCGTGGTCTCGAAGAACTCCGGGCTCTGCCTGACCACGTGCGCATAGACCGCATTGCGCAGATCGGCGGTCACACGCTCGCCGAGCCAGGTCACCATGTAGAAGCGGGCAGCAGAAAACACACCGAGCGCCGCGCCGACGGCGAACAACGCAAAGAAGTGTTCGCGCAAGGCCAGCATGCGCTCGCCCGGATCGGCCGAGACCAGGCCCTGGTCGATCAGCGATTTCAGCGCCGTGGGAAACACCAGCGTGCTGATCGCTGCCATCACGAGAAAGAACGCGGCCAATGCGATGCGGCCGCGGTAGGGCCGCAGGAAAGGCGCGAGCCCGCTGAGCGAGCGCACGTTGCGGGTGGCGGCCGGCGTGGTGGAGTCAGCGATGGCCGTGGAGGCCGCAGAAGAAGGGGTCGACATCGGCTCAGTGTAGGGCAGCCGCGAGCTTTCGCAGGTTCAGCCCGGACCGAGACAACAAGCTCGAAATTAGAAGCCTTGACATTAATTGTCTAGGCATTTATATTTTCCATCACACTGCTTTCCCTGGTGATTGAACGTCATGACCCGTCCCCCTCCGCCTGTTGATTTTTATCGGGCTCATCAATATTCAGCCGACGAAAGCATTGGCTATCTGGTGCTGCGAATTCAGCGTTCGATAAATCAGGCGACGGGCAAGCGCATGGAGCCTCACGGGCTGACCAGCGTGCAGTGGGAGCCTCTATTTCGGTTGAAGAAGATGTCCGGTGCAACGGTGGCCGAATTGGCGCGTGAAATGCAGATCGATCCGGGCGCTACCACGCGTTTGCTGGACAGATTGGAAGCCAAGGGCTTGTGCAAGCGGGTGCGTTCGACCGAAGACCGACGTGTCGTCAATGTCGAATTGACCGCTGCTGGCGAAGAGGCTGCAGCCAAGATACCGGCTGCCTTGGTGGATGTGATGAACGCTCACCTGGCCGGTTTTTCCAAGACCGAATGGCAGGCCTTGCTGGGTTATTTACGGCGCATGCTGGTGAATGGCGAGAACCTGTTGAACAGTGGCGGTGAGAAGTAAGAGAGGCGGTTGAAAACGCAGGTCTTTCGCCGATAAATAAATGCCTAAGCAAATACAGCCGGAACAATTTTCCAAAGAAGTGAATGTCATGCAAGCGACCTTGACCACCTGTAACCCATTGCGCTCGAAGTCCTTGCCGTTGCTGACGGCGCTGCTGGTGGCCCTGGCCTCGGCGGTGGTGCTGACGCTGGCCGGCTGCGCCAGTTCGGCTGGCATCGAATCGAGCGCAAAGCCGATTGCGCCGGCCTCGGTGGGCCTGAACGAAGGCGCGGCCGGTGCGGCGGTGTCGCCGCTGGCCACCGATTGGTGGCAAAGCTTTGGTGACAGCGAGCTGAACGCGCTGGTCGTGAAGGCGCTGGAAGGCAGCCCGAACCTGAAGGCGGCGCAGGCGCGCCTGGCCCGCGCGCAGGCCAACATCGACAGCACCCGTTCGGCCGACGGCCTGCAGGTGACCGGTGCGCTTGACGCGTTGCGCCAGCGTTTCTCCGAGAACGGCACCGTGCCGCCGCCACTCGGTGGCTCGGTCCGCACGCTGGCCAGTGCGCAGGCCAATGCCTCGTGGGAGTTCGACTTTTTCGGCCGCAATCGCGCCGCGCTCGAGACCGCGCTGGGTGGCGAGCGTGCCAGCCATGCCGATGTTCAGGCCGCACGGGTGCTGTTGGCCAGCAATGTGTCGCGGGCTTATGTGCAATTGGCGCGCTTGATTGAGCAGCGCGCGGTCGCGACCCGCACGCTCGCGCAGCGCGATGAAATCCTCGCGTTGATCCGCCAGCGTGTGGACGCTGGCCTCGATACCAAGGTCGAGCTGCGGCAAGGCGAGGGCGCTTTGCCTGAAGTCCGTCAGCAGATCGAGGCGCTCGACGAGCAGATCACCTTGGCCCGCCATTCGCTCGCCGCGCTGACTGCGCAGGCGCCGAACGCCCTCGATGCACTGAGTCCACAACTCGCGGTGGTTCGGGCGGTGCCGATACCGGCCGCCGTCCCGGTCGATCTGCTCGGCCGCCGGGCCGACATCAACGCGGCGCGCTGGCGCGTTGAAGCCGCGACGCAAGACGTGCGTGCTGCACGCGCGCAGTTCTATCCCAATGTCAGCCTGACCGCCTTTGCCGGCCTGTCGAGCATCGGGCTGGACGAGCTGCTGAAGTCGGGCAGCAGCCAGTGGGGCATCGGCCCGGCAGTGCGCTTGCCGATCTTTGATTCAGGCCGGCTGCGCGCCAACCTGCGTGGCAAGTCGGCCGAACTCGATCTGGCCGTCGAAACCTACAACGGCGCGGTGCTCGATGCAGTGCGCGATGTGGCCGACCAGATCTCGTCGCTGCAATCCATCGATCGCCAGCAGCATGAACAGACCCAGGCGCAGGCCTCGGCCGAATCGGCCTATGACCTCGCGGTGCAGCGTTACAAGGCCGGGCTGGGCACCTACGTCACGGTGCTGAACGCCGAAGCTGGCGTGCTGGCGCAGCGGCGCCTGGCCACTGACCTGAAAGCCCGCGCGCTGGACACACAGCTTGCGCTGATCCGATCGCTGGGCGGTGGTTACGTGGCTGACCCTGCTGCGCAGGCGTCGACCCAGATGTCTAACCAGACTTCGACGCGCACCGCTGGCGTGCCGATTGGCGCCGCCCGACCTTGAAGTTATTGCGCAAGCCCTCCGCCTGCCGCGCCCACCGCCTTGTCACCGCGCATCGACGCGAATCAACCGAATCTCCCGGAGAACCTTCATGAACGCTCCTCAAGCCAATCCGACCTCCACCAACCCCAAGCGCAAGAAAGCGCTGACCGCTGTGGCCGTGGCTGTCGTCCTCGTCGGCATTGCCTATGGTGCTTACTACGCACTGGTGCTGAACCATTTCGAATCGACCGACAACGCCTATGTGCAAGGCAACGTCGTGCAACTGACGCCGCAGGTCGGCGGCACGGTGTTGTCGATCAACGCCGACGACACCGACTTCGTCAACGCCGGCCAGTTGCTGGTCAAGCTCGACCCGGCCGACGCGCAGGTCGCGCTCGACCAGGCCGAGGCGCAGCTTGCGCAAACGGTGCGTGAGGTGCGCACGCTGTATGCCAACAACTCAGCGCTGAAGGCGCAGATCGCGCTGCGCGAAGCCGATCAAGCCCGCGCGCAGTCGGAGCTCACGCGTGCTCAAGACGACGTCTCGCGCCGCTCGCCGCTGCTGGCCAGCGGTGCGGTCGGCAAAGAGGAGTTCAACCACGCGAATTCGCAAGTGGCTGCGGCCAAGAGCGCGCTGGTGGCAGCGCAATCGGCCGTGCAGGCCGCACGTGAGCAACTGGCCTCGAATCAGGCACTGACCGACAACACCTCGGTCGAGCAGCACCCGAATGTGATGCGCGCGTCGGCCCGTGTTCGCGAGGCTTACCTCGCAGTCAAGCGCGCCGATCTGCTGGCGCCCGTCGATGGCTACATCGCCAAGCGCAGCGTGCAGCTGGGTCAGCGCGTGCCGGCCGGTGCGCCGCTGATGTCGGTGATCGCGCTGAACCAGGTCTGGGTCGATGCCAACTTCAAGGAAAGCCAGCTGCGCAATCTGCGCATCGGCCAGCCGGTGACGCTGGTGGCCGACATGTACGGCAAGAAGGTCGAATACCACGGCAAGGTCGAAGGCCTGGGGGCTGGCACCGGCTCGGCGTTCGCGCTGCTGCCGGCGCAGAACGCGACCGGCAACTGGATCAAGGTGGTGCAGCGCCTGCCGGTGCGCGTGGCCCTCGATCAGGCCGAGCTGAAAGAGCATCCGCTGCGCGTGGGTCTGTCGATGGACGCGACGGTGGATGTGAGCGATGTCAGCGGCAAGACGCTGGCCGATGCGCAGCGCCCCTCGGTCGTCAACAAGACCGGCGTGTTCGACCAGATCAACGGCGATGCCGAGGTCGAAGTGCGCAAGATCATCGCGGCCAACCTGGGCCGTGCGGTGAAAGCCGATGGCGCGCAAGCGAATGCCGCCAAGACCTCTGCGGCGAAGTCCTCCGCGGCCTCGACAGCATCTGCCTCGGCGCTGATGGCCGTCGTTGCGAAATGAATGTGAAGTGACCGCACGGAGCTGAGCACCATGTCTTCCACCAACGCCGATCTGCCGGGTGAGCCGGCCGCTCCCCCGGCATCTGCCAAGGCGCCGCCGGCCGGGCCCGGTCAGCCGCCTGCGGCCCATCCGCCACTGACCGGCGGCCAGCTGGTCATTGGCACGATCGCGCTGTCGCTCGCGACCTTCATGAACGTGCTCGACAGTTCGATTGCCAACGTGTCGATTCCGGCGATTGCCGGCGACATGGGCGTGAGCCCGGCGCAGGGCACCTGGGTCATCACCTCGTTCGGCGTGGCCAATGCGATCTCGGTGCCGCTGACCGGCTGGCTCACCCGCCGCTTTGGCCCGGTGCGGCTGTTCATGTCGAGCATCCTGCTGTTCGTGATCGCCTCGTGGCTGTGCGGCCTTGCGCCCAACATCGAAACGCTGATCGGTTTCCGCGTGCTGCAAGGTTTGGTCGCCGGGCCGATGATTCCGCTGTCGCAGACGCTGCTGTTGGCCAGCTACCCGCGGGCCAAGGCGGGCACGGCGATGGCGATGTGGGCCATGACGGTGCTGGTCGCGCCGGTGGTCGGGCCGCTGCTGGGTGGCTGGATCACCGACAACATGTCGTGGCCGTGGATCTTCTACATCAACATCCCGGTGGGCGTGCTCGCGGCCACCTTCACCTGGTCGATCTACCGGACCCGCGACGCTGCGCCGCAAAAGCTGCCGCTCGACTACGTCGGCCTCGGGCTGCTGGTGCTGTGGGTCGGCGCGCTGCAGGTGATGGTCGACAAAGGCAAGGAGCTGGATTGGTTCGAATCTGGCCAGATCATCGCGCTGGCCGTCGTGGCGGTCGTGGGCTTTCTGTTCTTCCTCGCCTGGGAGCTGACCGAGGAGCACCCGATCGTCGACCTGCGCCTGTTTGCCAAGCGCAACTTCTGGCTCGGCACGGCGTCGCTGTCGATTTCGTATGGTCTCTTCTTCGGCAACCTGGTGCTGATGCCGCTGTGGCTGCAGCAGTACATGGGCTACACCTCGACCTGGGCCGGCATCGCGTTGGCGCCGGTCGGGTTGCTGGCGATCGTGTTGTCGCCCTGGGTCGGCAAGAACGTCAGCAAGATCGACCCGCGCCGCCTGGCCACGGTGTCCTTCCTGGGCTTTGCGCTGGTGCTGTGGATGCGCTCGGGCTACACCACCGAGGCCGATCTGCGGGCGATCCTGATCCCGACGCTGATGCAGGGCGCGGCGATGGCGTTTTTCTTCATCCCGCTGCAGGCGATCATCTTCTCCGACCTCCAGCCGCACCAGATGGCGGCCGGCGCGGGCCTGAGCAACTTCGTTCGCATCACCTGCGGCGCGATCGGCACCTCGTTGTTCACCACGATCTGGGATGACCGGGCGATCAGTCACCATGCACGCATCGCCGAATCGGTGAACCGTGGCAACGACACCGCGGTTCAGACGCTGAATCAGCTCGGCGCGGCCGGCTACACCAACGAACAGGCGCTGACCTCGATCAACCGGCTGGTCGACCAGCAGGCTTACACGCTGGCTGCCAATGACATCTTCTTTGCCTCGGCTGCGATTTTCGTGTTGCTGGTCGGGCTGGTGTGGCTGACGCAGCGCCGGCAACCGGTGGCCGGTGCGCAGGCAGGTGGCGCGCACTGAGCACGGCAGTCACCCACGCTGACCCGCGCAGCAAGAGATCGAAAGCGCCGCTTCCAGGCGGCGCTTCGCTTTCCGGTACAAGCGTTCCGGTTTTGTCTCGCTCAATCCGCAGGCTGGCTCTATGGTCCCAACCATTGAAACCTAGGTCGATGGTTGGCCCGAAGCCGAACCCGCGTCATGCTGCTCGTCCAAAGACTTTCCACCGCAGACATGGGCAGTGCAGGAGGCGGGCAGGGCGGCGCTCCACCGGAGCCCGTGCCTGCCAAGCCCGTCGCGAAACCTGAGATCAGCGCTGAATTGCTGAGTCGCTTCCAGGCCTTGATCGGCGAGGTGACGCAGCAGTTGATGCAAGGCGCCACCGATCCGAATCCGCAGACTTACCGGGCCGATGCGATTGCGTTGCTGTTGGCTGCCAATGAGCAACTCGACGAAGACGACCCGATCGAAAGCCCGTTGCTGTACCTGCTGACCGAAGAAAAGCACAAGTCGGCGGTCTTGCTGGGGCAGATGCCGGGCAAGGGGCTGCCGCTGATGTTTTTCAAAGCTTGAGGAACCTGATGTCTAGAACGCGCATTCATGGCAGCAATCTCCCGCTGCCGGCGGGGGGCGTCTCTGATCAGGCGTCCCAAAAAGAGTGGCCTCGCCGGTCGCTTTCGTCTGGTGGCTCGCAAGGGCCGTCTTCGCGGCTAAGCGTGCCCGGGCGGTTGCCTGCTCAGGGTCCATCACGAGCCCCCCGCGGTGAAAGCCCGCATTTCTCGTTGAGCACGGGGCCCGCGGCGGCTTCGAGTCAAACCGTCGCGCCAGCCTCCGCGAGTCAGGCTCAGTTGGATGCGGCAAAGGTCGCCAGCCGAATCAATTCGTTAAACAACAGCTTCACCCCTCAAAAAGTGCAGAGTGCGCTGTCTCTTGCCTACCTGGGCCTGAATCGGTTGCGTGCGGGTCTTCACAGCGCTGAACCCATGAAGAGCGGGCTTGAGAACCTGCGTACCGACGCTTCGTTGCCGAGCGTGAGAACCGCCGGCGCGGGCAAGCTTTCGCAGTCGGAGCTGACGCCCAAGGAACTGCAAGCGATCAACACGGCCAGGTCGATCAGCACGATCAACAAATTCCCATCCGGCATCTTGACAGCCGCTGCGACGCTCAGTGTCCTGGGCTTGAAAGGCCTGCGCTCGATCTGAATGGGCACGGTACTCACCTCACCGAAGGTCTTGCTGAAGGGCCTTTCAGCACAAGCGCCTGCGGCTTCAAGTCACGCGTGTAGCCTCGGAGCCTTCAAGCCGCTTCCGGGCGCGAGCTGAGGGTGGCCCCGGCGGTCACGCTGCTGTATTGCCTGAGCTGGCCGCGGCCATCGCGCTTCGCGGCATACAGCGCTTCGTCGGCATGGCGCATCGCATCGACCAGCGTCAGGCCATGCTGTGGCCATTGCGCCGCGCCGATGCTGCAGCCCACGCGCAGGTTGCTCAGCGTGCGGTACGAGAACGGGCGCCGCAGGTCTTTCAGCACCCGCGCTGCGACCACACGGGCCAGCGCTTCGCCTTCGCCGCGCGGGCAGCTCAGCAGCATCATGAATTCGTCGCCGCCGAGGCGGAACACGATGTCTTCGTCGCGCGCCGCCTGGCGCAGCCGCTTGGCAATTTGCATCAGCACCTGATCGCCGGCCTCGTGGCCATAGCGGTCATTGACCGGCTTGAAACCATCGAGGTCCAGGCACAGCACGCACAGCTCCAGTTGGTTGTCGGTCGCGTGCTTTGTCAGCCGGGGGCTGCACTCGGCGAGGTACTGCCGGTTCCACAAACCGGTCAGCGGGTCGCGGTGCGCCTTCAGTTCGAGTGACTGCAAGGTCTCGTCGCGGTCGCGCAGCGTGTCTTGCAGATGGGCGACGGCGGCGGCGATCTGCTGCACGTCATTGCGGCGCTTCATCGGTGTGCCGTTCGGGCGCGCATCGCCTTTGCGGCCCAAGGCGGTCGCGAGTTCGTCGACCGGCGCCACGATCACACCGATCAGCCAGCAGGCCAGCAGCGCGCAGGCACTGCCCAAGCCGAGGCTCCAGGCCAGCGCCGATTGCCGCGCCTGCATCATCTGCAAGGAGGTCATGCCCGCACCGTCGTGGGCGACCACGCGCCAGCCGAAGCCGTGGAAGTCGCCCTGGCCGCGGCTTTCGGCGACGCTCGTGACCGCCTCGTTGCCATCGCTCCAGCGCTCACTCGCCCAATGTTCTTCCAGAGCCTTCAGCCGTTCTTGCGACAGGCTGACCGTGGCGCGTTCGCCTTGCGCGGCCAGCAAGGTTTTGCCGTCGGCGCCGACGATCGTCAGCTGCAGTGCCTTGCCACCACCGCGTGGCTGCAGCACCGATTGGCGCAGTTGGTCGGCCCATTGCCAGCTCAGATGCAGCGCCAGCACGCCGCGCAGCTGGCCATCCGTGCCCAGCACGGGCGCGGCCACGTCGACGAACTTCACCGCTTCGCCCGGCGCATGCGGTGCCAGCTTGGCCAGCATCACCGCGTCGTGCACATCGCCGGTCCACAGGCCCTGGCGGCCGTTCTTGAACACCGGGCGGGTCGCAATCGAGACACCCAGCAGCACATCGCCGGTCGAGGCGATGACCTGGCCTTGCGCGTCGGTCATGCCGATCCAGGCGTAGGCGGGCAGGGTGTCGCGCAGTTTCTCGAGCGCGGCGCGGGCCGTTGCGGGGTCGTCAGCATTGCGCAGGATGTCGAGCTGCGACAGCAGGCGAACATCGCGGGCGCGGGCCGCCATTTCGCTCGACAGGCGATCGGCCATGTTGCGCGCGATCTGCAACTGCTGGGCACCGGCTTCGGACTCGATCTGCAAGGCCACGCGTGCGCCCCAGAGTTGCCCGAAGGCGATCGACAGGCCCGCGAACAGCGCGCACACCAGCACGCGGGCCTGGATGCGCAGGGGCCAAAGTCGAGGTTGCAGCAAACGTTTCATGGGCAGGTAAAGGGTGTTCCCCATGCGGGAACCCAGTCGATAGACCTGATGTTTCGGCCGATGCACAGCTTTGTGTATGGCTTGTCGAGGATTTTTGCGGCCTGCCTCGCGACATTTCACGCGCGCCCGGGATCGCGCCCGGCGCGGCCTGCAGTGGCTCAGAGCAGCAGGCGCGAGGCGTAGCCCGTCATCTCGAGGTAGCCGCGCCCGATGGCATGGCCTTGCGCATCGAGCAGTGCGCTCAGCCCTTCCCAGTAGAAGGCGCCGGTGCTGCCGCGGCTGTCGAGTTCCTGTTCATCGATCAGGGCTTTGACGGTGTGGCGCCCGGCCGGTGATTCGAGCGCCCATTCCACCGGATACACCGCCTGCGAGGCCGCGCTGCGCCAGCGGCGACCGGCCGTGAGCGTGACCTCGCCGGGCGCGAAATTGCGCACCGCGCCGCCCGGCGCGCGAAAGCTGCCGCCGGCATACAGCGTCGAACCATCGGCGCGGCGCAGCCGGAAGGCCGTCAGCGCGCTGCCGTCGTCGAGGTTCATGCCGATCCAGTCCCAGCCGACGGCCTCGTCATCGAGCAGCAGCTGGCTCCATTCGTGGTCGAGCCAGGCACGGCCCTTCACTGCAAGCGCTTCGCCGTCGAGCGTCAGTTGGCCGTCGACGCTCAACTGCGGCTGGCTGTAGTAATGGCTGGCGTGGCGCGGGCTCGGCCCTTTGCGCGAATAGCCAGCATCGCCTTGCAGCAGCACCGGCTGGGTGGTCGACAGCGTCAGCGCGTAGCGAAAGCCAGCGCTGTCGCTTTGGACTTCGGTGCGGTAGACGCTGTGCTCGGCCGGGCCTTCGCGCTGCAGCGACCAGTCGCGCAAGTGGATGCGGGTGTCGCCTTCATCGGCCGCCGTGCCGAAGCCGCTGCGCGCGATGCGCTGGTCGTGGCGCAGCTGGCGCCTTTGCACGTCGGTCAGCGCCGCATGGCCGAAAACGATCTGGCTGGCAGCGAAGCGGCTCGGGTGATCGGCGGCCACGCCGGTGCGCGATCGAAAAAAAGTCACTTGAAAGCCAAACAGCCGCGAGCCGCTTTGAAGCGCACCGGTCAGGTACCACCATTCGGTGCGCGTGTCGGCATGAGCGCCGAAATCACCTGGAAAAGTCAACATTCGGGGGCTAACGCCCAGAGGCGCGCCCTGCGCCATTGTTGGAACGACGCCCAAAGCCACCAAAACTTGCCTGCGATTCATTCGGTGAAGCATCTCACAGGGAACGACAATGCACGGTTGTTCCGCATTCGTTGCCCATGACCGATTTCAAGCTGCCAGAGGAATTCGACCTCGGCGAACATTTCGACCATCGCACCTTGACCCGCGCGATGGACCTGAAACCCCAACGTGCCGTGCTATCGATGCAAGTCGAAGGCGAGCGCCTTGTCACGCGGGTGCAAGGCAGTGGGCCCAGTGCCTACGCCCAAAGCATCCGCTTCGAGCAAGACCGCCGCCTCGGCCTGCGCCTGCAAGGGCAGTGCACCTGCCCCGATGGCGGCAACTGCAAGCACGTGGCCGCTGCACTGATGGCTTACGAGGCCCAGCAGATCCGCATCCGCAAGGGCCTGCCGGAAACGCCGGGCGTGGCCGCGCCGGTCTCGCGCCCGGTCGACATGCAGCAGACGCCGGCGATGCTCGAACTCGGCGCCTTGCCCATGGTGCCGGTGGTGCGCCTGACGACCTGTGTCGATGTCGCCTCGGAGGCGCTGCTGCACCACCGCTACGGCTCGGCCTCGTCGCGCAACACCACGCTGCGCCAGGCGTCGATGCAGCTGCTGTTCCGCTATCAGCCACCGGCCGGCAAACCGTTCGAGTTCCACTTTCCGGCCGGTAACGCGACGACGACCATGGCCGAAGTCATCGACCCGAGCCGCCCCGGCCATTACGCGATGGGGCATTTCCAGCGCCAGGGCCCGGCCGAGGCCGCGGCGCTGCGCTCGCTGTTCACCGAACTCGAGATGCGCCCGTGGAGCCTGTCGGCCGGCGTGGCGCTCGATCGCCTGACCAAGCTCAGCGCCGGGCGTGCGCAAAGCTCGGCGCTGCCGCTGGCGGTCGAAGGCAACCCGATGGTGCTGGTGCCCCAGCGCCGCGACCTGTGGCCGCAGTTGCTGGCCCAGCACATTCCGGTGCTGGAGTCGCAAGGCTGGACGATCGAGATCGCCGACGACTTCCCGTATGAGATGCACAGCCCGGACGAGTGGTCCGTCAACGTCGACGAAGACACCGCCGACCACAACTGGTTCAGCGTCGGCCTGAAGGTCACGGTCGACGGCGAGCCGGTCGACTTGGTGCCACTGTTGGTGAGCCTGGTGCAAAACGGCTGGCTGCGCCTGGACGCGATGACCAGCGACAGCGGCGATGTGCTGCTGCCCTGGACCTCCGAAGCGGGCCCGTCGCCCACGGCGCCGATGCGCCAGCGGCTGCTGCGCCTGCCGGTCAAGCGCGTCGCGCCGCTGATGGACTGGCTGCGCAATGTGTTCAAGGTCGGCGACAAAGGCGGGCTGCTGCGCATCTCGCGTTTCGACGTCAACACGCTGGAGGCGCTGTCGGCCACCGGCACCACGATCTCGGCGCCACCGAGCTTCAACATCCTGGTTGAACAGGTGCGCCAGCTCGGCAGCGGCCAGGGCCTGCCGGCGGTCACGCCGTCGCCGCAGGTGCAGGCCACGCTGCGCCACTATCAGCTCGATGGTTTGTCATGGATGGATTTCCTGCGCCGCGCTCACCTGGGTGGCGTGCTGGCCGATGACATGGGCCTGGGCAAGACGCTGCAGGCGCTGACCTTGCTGCAGGGCGAGCTCGACGCGGGCCGCATGGACAAGCCGAGCCTGATCGTCGTGCCGACCAGCCTGATCGGCAACTGGCATGCCGAAGCGCGCAAGTTCACGCCCGGCCTGAAGGTCGTGGTGCTGCATGGCGCGCAGCGTACACAGCACTTCAAGCAGATCGCCGGCGCCCATCTGGTGATCACGAGCTACCCGCTGGCCGTGCGCGACGTCAACACGCTGGCCGCTCAGGAATGGCATTACCTGATGCTTGATGAGGCCCAGCGCATCAAGAACAGCCGCAGCCAGGCGGCCGTCTCGATGAAAGGCCTGCGCGCGCAGCATCGCTTGTGCTTGAGCGGCACGCCGCTCGAAAACCACCTCGGCGAGCTGTGGAGCCTGATGGACTTCACCTGCCCCGGCCTGCTCGGCAGCGAGCCGCAGTTCCGCGAGCACTACCGCACGCCGATCGAGCGCCGGCAAGACACCTTGCGCGCCGAGCATCTGGCGCGCCGCGTGCGCCCGTTCATCCTGCGGCGCACCAAGCTGCAGGTGGCGCGCGAGCTGCCGGAGAAGACCGAGACGCACCTGCGCGTTCAGCTCAGCGGCACGCAGCGCGACCTGTACGAAACCGTGCGCGCAACGATGGACAAGAAGCTGCGCGATGCGATCGAGAAGCAGGGCCTGGCGCGCAGCCAGATCATGGTGCTCGATGCCTTGCTGAAGCTGCGCCAGGTCTGCTGCGACCCGCGCCTGCTGAAGGTCAAAGACGGCGAAGCGGCACCGGGCAAGACGGCCCCTTCGGCCAAGATGGAGCTGCTGCTCGACCTGCTGCCCACGCTGGTGGAAGATGGCCGGCGCATCCTGCTGTTCTCGCAGTTCACCGAAATGCTGTCGCTGATCGAGCAGGAGGTGACGAAGCTGAAGCTGCCTTACCTCAAGCTCACCGGCGACACCAAAGACCGCTCGGAACTGGTCGATACCTTCCAGAACGGCGACATGCCGCTGTTCCTGATCAGCCTGAAGGCTGGCGGCGTGGGCCTGAACCTGACGGCGGCCGACACCGTGATCCTCTATGACCCGTGGTGGAACCCGGCTGTCGAACAGCAGGCGATCGACCGCGCTTACCGCATCGGGCAAGACAAGCCGGTGTTCGTCTACAAGCTGCTGGCCGATGGCACGGTGGAAGACAAGATGCTGGAGCTGCAGGCGCGCAAGGCCGGTTTGGCCGATGCGCTGCTCTCCGGCGTGGCGAGCGACGCCACCTTGAGTGCCCAGGACTTCGAAGAGCTGTTCAAGCCGCTGGTCACCGACTGATCCGTTCGCGGCCTGAGCGCTGTTGGGGTGATCCAACAACGGCGCTCAGGCGCAGGCTATTCGGGGCCTGCGCGTCCGGTGCTTCCCAGCAAGCTAACGCCGCGCCTCAGTGCAGCAGCTGATCGACCCCGCTGGTCAGCTGGTCCCACGGTGTCAGGTGCTTTTGCAGCCAGTCGAGGTCGAGGCGCAGGTGGCTGATCAGGTCGGGGTGCAGCTCCTGCAGCGTGGCGGCTTCTGGCAGCCCGCGCTCACCGGCATCGCTCATCACGCTGGCCAGGCGCAGCGTGGCGCCCAGCTTCGAGAACGGCCGCACCGTGAGCGGGTCGGCGGCAGCGCTCAGGCTCGCCACCAGCTCGGCCGGGAAGCGCCAGCGCTTGGCCAGCTCACTCGTCACCTCGAGATGGGTGCAGTGGAACAGTGACAACTCCTGGTCGAGCAGGCTGTCAGGCGTGATCGCGCGGGCCTCGGCGGTGCCCACATTTTCGGGCTCGGTCATCAGCATCAGCAGCTCGCCGGTGCGCATCACCAAACCGGCCAGGTAAGCGGTGTCTGGGTCGAGATCGCAGAATTGCGCCAGCACGCGGGCGTGGCCGGCTGTGGCCAGGCCGTGGCGCCAGAAGCGCAGCCGGTCGAAGTCACCGTTTTTCGGGAAGGCCCCCGCCACGCAGGCGGCCATTGCCAGATCGCGCACGCATTGCAGGCCGAGCGTGGCGGCGGCATCCTTGATCGTCGAGATGGCGTGGCGCGGGCTGTAGCGGGCCGAGTTCGCCATGCGCAGCAGCTTGACCGACAAACCCTGGTCTTGCGAGATCAGATCCGACAGCGTCTGCAGGCTGAGCTCGTCATCCTCGAACGAACGCAGCAGCCGGTGCGCGACCTCGGGCATCGAGGGCAACGCCGCAGTGTTGGCGAAAAACTTCTCGGTCATCGGCATGGTTTCTCCTTCATGGTGGCGCACGCCGCTGGCCAGATGCCAGAGACGCATGTTTGCATTTCGGTCAGGCCGCACCGCGCTTGAGGAGCAAGAGGTAACCGGCAGCGCAATGCTTTCAGCACACCTTTCAGCGAGCCACCACTTCAGCGCATGAGCTGATGTGAATTGGCTGTGGCGGCTTCATTCTGCGCCGGAAGCCGGGGCTTGGGTTACCGTTGATGAGCCATTCCGTTGCCTCATCCCCACTACCCGCGCCCATGCGGCCTTCGTCATGACCTTCATCCCGTTCACCCGAAGCGACACCGCCTGCTGCCACCTCCCGTTTTGTCTGCGGATTGCGGCCCGCTGTGCTTCTGCTGGTCCATCTGCAGATACATCTGCAGGCCCATCTGCAGGCCCACCCACCCGCGCAGCCCGTCGCTTCGCCGGTGCCGTGCTCGCAGGTGCATGGCTCGTCAGTGCAGCGTTATGCAGTGCTGCAAGCATCGCGGCCGAGCCGGCGCCGGTGGCCGATCTCACCGCCAGCGCGCCACCGGCCTCGGCTGCTTATCGCAACCCGGCCTTGCCCGTCGAGCAGCGCGTTGACGACCTGCTGGCGCGCATGACGCTGGCTGAAAAGATCGGCCAGATGACCCAGGCCGAGCGCTTTGCCGTCGATGCCGCGACCGCCGGCCAGCGCCTTCTCGGCAGCGTGCTGTCGGGCGGCGGCAGCTCGCCGTTGCCGAACGCGCCAGCCAGTTGGGTCGAGATGATCGACGGCTACCAGAAGGCCGCCGCCGCGACGCGGCTGGGCATTCCGATCCTGTATGGCATCGACGCCGTCCACGGCCATCAGTCGGTCAAGGGAGCGACCTTGTTTCCGCACCTGCTGGGCTTGGCGGCCACCCGCGATGAAGCGCTGGTGCGCCGCGTTGGCGAGATCACTGCGCGCGAGATGGCCGCCACCGGCATCTACTGGAACTTCAGCCCGATGGTCTCGGTGACGCAAGACCTGCGCTGGGGCCGAACCCATGAATCCTTCGGCGAAGACGGGGCGCTGGTGAGCGCGCTCGGCCGCGCCTATTCGCAAGGCCTGATGACGCCGCTGGCAGCCAACGCACCGCGCGTGATGCCGACCGCCAAGCACTTCATCGGCGATGGCGGCACGGCCTGGGTGGGCCCCCGCTCGACCGCGCCGAATGCGAATTACCCGATCGACCAGGGCGACACGAAGGGTGACACCGACGCGTTGCTGGCGCGTTATCTGCCGCCTTACAAAGCACAGTTCGATGCCGGCGTGATGAGCGTGATGGCTTCGTTCTCCAGCTGGAACGGCACCAAGCTGCATGCCGAAAAGCACCTGTTGACCGAGGTGTTGAAGGGCCGGCTCGGCTTCCAGGGCTTCGTGGTCTCGGACTGGGATGCGATCCAGCTGCTGCCGGGCTCGTTCAGGGAGCAGGTCGCGGCCGCAGTCAATGCCGGCATCGACATGGCGATGGTGCCGAAGAAATCGGCCGAGTTCATTGCGGCGCTGACCGAGGCCGTGAAGGCCCATGAAGTGGAACAAGTGCGCATCGATGACGCCACGCGGCGCATCCTGCGCGCGAAATTCGCGATGGGCCTGTTCGAGCAATCGCGTGCGCTGCCGGCGCTGCTGCCGGAGTTCGGCTCGCCGGCCCATCGCGCCGTGGCGCGCGAGGCCGTGGCGCAATCGTTGACGCTGCTGAAGAACGCCAAGGGCACGCTGCCGCTGCGCAAGGGTGCGACGGTATTGGTGGCCGGCGCACTGGCCGATGACCTCGGTGCGCAATCCGGTGGCTGGACGCTCGAATGGCAAGGCGTGCGCGGCAACAAGCATTTCCCCGGCACCAGCGTGCTGGCGGCCATTCAGCAGGCGGCCGGGGCCGAAGTGCGCTTCGACGCGCTCGGCAAATTCAGCGGCAAGGCCGACGTGGGCATCGCCGTGGTCGGCGAAACGCCTTATGCCGAAGGCGTGGGCGACCGTGAGATCGGCGAGTTGGCGCTGAGCCGCGAAGACGCTGCAGCCGTAGAAGCGCTGCGCCCGCGGGTCGACAAGCTCGTGCTGCTGGTGATCGCCGGCCGCCCGTTGCTGCTTGGGGAATCGCATCAGCGCGCTGATGCGGTGGTGATGGCCTATCAACCCGGCAGCGAAGGCGCTGGCATCACCGACGTGCTGTGGGGTGACAAGCCTTTCCGTGGCCGCCTGCCGATGGGCTGGCCGCGCACCGCCGAGGGCTATCGGCGCGCGGACGTGTCAACGTCAGAGCGATGCGCTTCGCTGCAATGGGCGGTGGGGTTCGGCTTGACCAGCGAGGGGCGGCAGATCGGTTCTGCCGCGTGTCCATTGAAGCCCTGAAGCACGGAGACCTGAATCGGCGTGGTCATTTGGAAAACTCTGTTGACTTTGAAATTCCAATTAAGTAGATTTAAATCCATGAAATTGGATGGAAGCAACACGGAGTTCGCTCAGTCCGCCGACGGCGACATCAACCAGCGCATCGCCCGACGGGTTCGTGAAGTGCGGGCTTCGCTGGGCTTGACGCTGGAGGGGCTGGCGCAGCGCAGTGGAGTCAGCCGCTCGATGATTTCGGTCGTGGAGCGCGGTGAGAGCAGTGCCACCGCAGCCGTGCTCGACAAGCTGGCGGTGGGCCTTGGCATCACGCTCGGGGCTTTGTTTGAGGTGCCTGCGGCCGTGGCCTCACCGCTGTCTCGCCATGACGAGCAGGCGCTATGGAAAGACCCGGCCTCCGGTTATCTGCGCCGCAAGCTGTCGCCCTCAGGGCTGGAGACCGTGCTGGAACTGGTGGAGGTGATCTTCCCGGCCGGCCAGCAGGTGAGCTTCGATGCCGGGCCGCGCCAGGCCAACCTTCATCAACAGGTCTGGCTGATCGAAGGCGAGATGCTGATTTCTGTCGATGGCGTCGAGCATCACCTGGCCGAGGGCGATTGCCTGTCGATGCGCATCGACCGGCCGACCTCCTTCCGCAACCCGACGCGCCGAAACGCGCGCTACCTGGTGGCCATCGCGCTCGATGCCCGCCGCAACGCACGAGGCCTGGCATGAACATGGTCGAAAGCATCACGATCCGCCGCTTGCCCTTGCTCGATGACGCCGCCTCGCTTCCAGGCTTGAGTCGATTGCTGGTTGACTGTGTCAACGCCGGTGCGTCGGTCGGCTTTCTGGCGCCGCTGCAGCTGTCGCGTGCCGAGGCCTTCTGGCGCAAGGTGGCGCAGGGCGTGGCCGATGGCGATCGCCTGTTGCTGGTGGCCGAAGCGCATGGGGCCGCCGCCTCTGTCGGACAAGCTCATGCCCCTCGCATCGTTGGGACCGTCCATCTCGTGGTGGGCCAGCCCGACAACCAGGCGCATCGCGCCGATGTGTCGAAGCTGCTGGTGCATCCGCAGGCGCGCCGGCAAGGCGTGGCCGATCGGCTGATGCAGGCGGTGGAAACGCAGGCGCAGCGCATCGGCAAGACACTGTTGGTGCTGGACACCGCCTGCGACAGCGATGCCGAGCGCCTGTACCAGCGGCGCGGCTGGCAGCCTGCCGGTCGCATACCCGGTTATGCGTTGACCTTCGATGGCATTTCGCATGGCACCAGCATCTTCTACAAGGCGCTGGGCGGTTGAGCTTGAAATGGATGAGGGGCGCTTGATCGATCGAGCGCCACCCATCGGCAACTGCGCACAGGGAGGCCTTGCGAGGCCCGATCAAGCGCTGGAACCGCGTGATCCGATCGTAAAGATCGAGCGTTCAGCGGCGTTCGAACACCAGATCCCACACGCCGTGGCCGAGCTTCAGGCCGCGGTTCTCGAATTTGGTCAGCGGGCGATAAGCCGGCTTCGGCGCATAGCCTTCGGCGGTGTTCTTCAATCCCGCTTCAGCGGCCAGCACTTCCAGCATCTGCTCGGCATAAGGCTGCCAGTCGGTGGCGCAATGCAGGTAGCCACCCGGTGCGATGCGTGTCAGTAGCTTGGCAACGAACGGGCCCTGGATCAGCCGACGCTTGTTGTGCTTCTTCTTGTGCCACGGGTCGGGGAAGAAGACATGCACGCCTGCCAGGCTGCCCGGCGCGATCATGTGTTCGAGCACCTCGACGGCATCGTGCTGAACGATGCGCAGGTTGGCGAGCTGCTTCTCGTCGATGTGCTTGAGCAGGGCGCCGACACCCGGCGTGTGCACTTCGACGCCGATGAAGTCGGTGCCCGGCAGGCTTTGCGCGATCGATGCGGTGGCATCGCCCATGCCGAAGCCGATCTCCAGCACCACCGGGGCACTGCGGCCGAACAAAGCCGACGTGTCGAGCACGCTCTGCGCGTAGGGCTGAATGTATTTCGGCCCCAGCGTTTCGAGCGCCCGGATCTGCCCGGTGCCCATGCGCCCGGTGCGCAGCACGAAGCTGCGGATGCTGCGCCGTGGTGGGGTCGGTGCGTCGGTGTCGTCAATCGATGAGGTCATGGCAAAAGGCAAAAGGCAAAAGGAAAATGCAAAAGGAAAACGCAAAAGAAAACGCAAAAGAAAACGCAGAACGTGCGGCCGTCGGCCCGTGCGCAGGGGAGGTGGAAGGGCGATGCGATCGCCAACAGAATGGCGGTCGTGTCGAATCTCTTTGGAGTTGGAATTTTATTCACTCGACCTGACGTGACCGATCGAGCGGAGACCTTGCTGCGCATTCACTTCATGCAGAGCCGCTGCACGATGTGCCGCTGTTTCGGGAAATCGCAAGGCTGGACACCGGGAGCACCCGGCTGCCCGATGAGTCCGCGATCCTGCGGTTCGCCACCTGTTGAAGAAACACCGGCTTGCCCAGCCGTACTGGCGTTGGGTGCATAAGCGCCCGGATGCCAGCGAAGGTGAGACCTGACACATCGCGATGCGCCCGGGCCTATGGACGCGATGTCAGCGGCCGGGTTTCTCACTCGGCGGCGCGGGCGGATGCGGCCTGTGGGTGTTGATCTATCTGCTTCACCCGATGCAATTACCATCTTGATGTTGCAAAAGCCCGGAATGGTGTCGTGCCATGCGCCGGGTAAAAAGCAAAGTTTGGATCGGATACTCGATCCCCGTCCTATCTTCTTCCCATAGGTGACCTGGTGTCCGTCGAACATAGAAACAACGTCAAAGTTCAAGGTCACGGATCTGCCACTCTCGTGTTTGCTCATGGTTTTGGTTGCGATCAACATATGTGGCGCAAATTGGCGCCCGTTTACAGCGCTCGCTATCGCTGCGTGACCTTCGACTTGGTTGGAAGTGGTGCGTCTGACCTCACCGCCTACAGCGCCCAGAAATACGAGACTCTGCATGGCTATGCCGGCGACCTCCTTGAGGTCATTGATGAGTTCGGGCAAGGCCCTGTCATCTTCGTCGGCCATTCAGTAAGCGCCATGATCGGCGTGTTGGCGTCGATCCGAAGGCCCGGAGCGATCGACGGGCACATCATGGTCGGCCCGTCACCCTGCTACATCAATGATGCCGATTACGAAGGCGGCTTCACGCGTGAGGACATTGAGTCGTTGCTGGACACGCTCGAGTCGAACTACCTGGGATGGGCCAGCAGCATGGCGCCGGCCATCATGGGCGCGCCCGATCAGCCCGAACTGGCCGAAGAATTAACCCATAGCTTTTGCCGCACCGATCCGGACATCGCCAAGCAGTTTGCTCGGGTGACGTTCATGGCCGACAACCGAGCCGATCTCCCGAAGGTCGAAGCGCCGGTGCTCATCATTCAATCCAACGAAGACTTGATTGCGCCACTCGCCGTCGGTGAATATATGCACCGTGTGCTGCCTCGCAGCATGCTGCGCATTCTTCGCAACGTCGGCCACTGCCCCCACTTGAGCGTGCCCAGCGAAAGCACCGACGCGATAGACGAGTTTCTCGCTTCCGTGAACCTGTGAATCATGTCTGAAGAGCTCCCCCCGCTGCCCGGCACGGATGAACTCTTCGAGATTTCTCCCAGCGGCGCTTTGGTGCTCTCCACGACCGGGCTGATTCTCAAAGTCAACCAGACGTTCTGCAAATGGATCGGCCTGAGCGCTAACGAGCTCGTACAGCGAAAGAAGTTGCAAGAGCTGTTCACAATGGGCGCTCGCATCTTTCATCAGACCCATTGGTTGCCGATGCTCGAAATGCAGGACTCACTGTCAGAAGTGAAGTTCGATCTCCGCCGATCCGATGGGCATACCTTCCCCGTATTGCTGAACGCGATCCGGCGCCGCACGGCACAGGGCACCTACGATGTGATCTCGGTGGTTGGCGCCCGAGAGCGCAATCAATACGAGCGAGAGCTGCTATTTGCGCGCAAGCGGGCCGATGACCTTTTGGCCAAGGAGCGCGAGGCCCAGGCGGCCCTTCGAGTCACGCAAGCCCGTCTTCAGCAAGCCATGCAACTGGGCGCCATCATCGTGTGGGACGTGGACCCCGCGACTGGCCGCCGCCGCTTTGGCGATGAGGCAGCGCTGCTGCTCGGGTTTGATCGGGCCATGTCGGTAGATCAAGAGACTTTTCTTGCCGCGATGGCGCCCGACGATCGCGTTGGGGAGCTTGCCGCCCTGGACCTCGCGTTGCAGACACTCGCCCCTTACCACTCGACCTACCGGCTGAATGGGTGCGATGGCGTTCAGCGGGTGGTGGTCTCTTCCGCACAAGGCTTTGCCGACGAAGGAGGTGCGCTGGTCGAATTCGTCGGTACTCTTGTGGACATGACCGAAATCCATCGACTGCGCGAGTCGGCCGAAGACCGTGCGCTGTTTGCCGAACAGATGGTCGGCATCGTCAGCCACGATCTGCGAAACCCGCTGCAGACCATCTCGCTCGCCGCCCAGGTCATCAGCCGCGCCAAGCCAATAGATGTCGACAAATCAGCACGCATGCTGAGTAACATCGACCGGGCCGCAAAGCGCGCCCAGCGGCTCATCTCCGACCTGCTTGATTTCACTGCAGCGCGAGTGGGCCACGGTCTGATGGTGCAACGGCGTGCCGTGGACATTCACGAAGTGGTGGCACATGTGGTGGAAGAACTGTCAGTGGCCTTCCCTCAAGGGCTGATCGCGCATCGCAGCCTGGGATCTGGCAATGCGACAGCCGATGTCGACCGCGTGGCCCAGCTCGTCGGCAACCTGGTGGGCAATGCAATGGCCTATGGTGAGGCCGGGCGGGTGGTCACGGTCACTTCGTCGGTGGACTCCGAGACGGTGTCATTGACCGTCCATAACTTCGGCACGCCGATCCCAGCCGACCAGCAATCGAAAATCTTCGAACCCATGCTGCGCGGAGACGAGCTCGGCGACTCGGTTCGAAGCGTTGGCCTGGGGCTGTTTATCGTCCGGGCGATTGCGCAGGCACACGACGGCGTCGTGGATGTGATGTCTGACGTCAATGCCGGCACCGCATTCACCTTTCGCTTCAGGCGACTTGATTAGCCGCAAACCTCAGCAGGCTCACGAGGTGAGCTACCGGGTTTTGAAAATGCGTTCACCGAGACAAGAGATGAACCATGACAATGCACCGCGTGCAATTCCAGGCTGAATTGGCGATGTTCGAGTTCATGCAACGCTAAGGCAGCGATGCCCCCGCTGAAACAGAGCTGATTCGCTTCGCGCTGGCCGTTGGGCTTTGCTTGCCCGGCGTGCGGCGGTGCTCAAAGCAGTTCGTTTCGACGCGAGGGCTGCTTGTACTTTCAGTGCGCCGCCTGCCGCTACCAAGGCAGCGCCATCAGCGCACGATCTTCGAATCGACCAAGCTGGGCTTGCTGAGGAAGTAACTCAAGCGCGGCCGGCGTTGGAGAACGACCTGTGCATCTGCAAATGCCGCGTTCCGCCCAAGCTTGTTGCAGGGCAAATCTTCTCCGGCATGGAGTTCGATTCGGAGCAACTTTCGGGGATGGGTTTCGGTGCGAACGGCAAGCCGTTGGCCGAGCTTGTGGCCGCACCCGCCGTGCCCACGTCTGCCAGCGCCGATTCCGGCCTGTGCCTCGATTGCTTGCTCAAGGCGGCGGCTGCGGGCAGTTCCACCGTCATACGGGGCTGAAGTGACTTTTGATGTTCAAGAGCGGCACAGGTTACTGCTGAAAACCACTCGCGCGTTGCGCTTGTATGCGCTGGTGGATGGAGTGCACTGCGCGTAGAACTTCGAGCTACCGCTCTCGCCCCTCGCTGGAAAGCGAAGGGCCTTGTTCGATGGCACGAGGGATGCCCCGCTCGCGCATGCGGGGCCGTGGCGGGTCGATGCCGAACAGGCTGACCCGGCGCATGTGGCTGAGCTGGTGGCGCCTGAGCTAACGGCACCTGCCGTCACCTGGCTCATTTCATCGCAAAGCCTCGAAGGGCTTGCGCAGTGGCTGACTGAACGCCTCGATACCCGCTTGCCGAATGGCCGAACAGCGTTGATCCGGTTCTGGGACCCACGCGTTTTGGTCAGCTTGGCCGAAGTGCTGGACGGCCGTCAGCGCGAAGACTTCTTTGCTCACATTCACGAGTGGCACCTGTTGAACAACGGACAACGCGCCTGGATCGGGAGACACCATGCTGACGCTCAGTGAAGCGCAATGGCGTGAGCTTCCGGCACGCGATGTACGCCAGTTCGTGGCCTCAGTGGCCAATCAGTTCTTATCGAATCGACCAGAGATGTGCTGCGGTATCCGAGGCATGAGGCGGTGCTTGCGCGGATGCAAGCCGCTCATGATGACGCCTTGGGCATCGGCTTTAAGTCCACGCCGCACATCGTGCGCTTGATGTACCTCTACGTGGACGTGCCACGCATCCATGACGATCGGTTGTCCGATGGCTACTTGCGCAAACCTGAAGCCCCACCCGAGCAACGGCTTGACGATTTGCTGGCGGTGGTCAACAAGAAACTGGAAGGGGCCAACTGATGGCCAGTCAGACGATTCCATTGATCGAGGCTGTCGCATTGCCGGTGCTTGGGGCCTGGGTGTTCGTGTGATTGCTGGTGCGGCCGGGGAGGTGGCGAGAGAGGTCACAAAGCAGCGCAACGAAGAAGCTGACAAAGCTCAACCCACAGGAACATGTGTGGGATGAACTGCGCGAGAAGGAATTCCCAAATCGAGTCTTCTCAGACATTTCCAGCGTCGTCGAGCAGCTCAAAGACGGATTGCCGAAGCTGTCAATGAACCGAAAGCCGTGCGCAGTTTGACCGGGTGCCACCGGGCTTCGCCTCGCGTTCACATCCTTAACGCGACACTGCCTGATGTTCGGCTTCATCACGCCGCTCATGATGCTGCGTGCTCGAAGCAGTGACCGGCTTGGTATGGGTAAATAATCTCTTGGAATTCGACAGGTAGTTAGCCTTAACGCTAACTACCTTTCCGTCGATACTGCAAAACGCAGATTATTGTTTGACCTTTTCGTTTCCTCTATACCATTCGCCGTTGACCTCTCTCAAATCGCCTTGCTGCACGGCGCCTAAGGCCCCGGAACCGGTCCGGCTCTCGTCGATCCATGCAATTTTTCCAATATCGACAGTCAGATCATGATTATAGGTGGTGGAGTGAAGGATCACGGTGCCGTTATTCCAGTCGATGCTTTGCAGCGTACCCTGCTCGATGGTCTGATTAATGGAATTCCCAAAATGACCATGCAGCATCAAATATTTTCCTATTTCAATTTTGCCGAGTTGCTGTTTAATTCCCTCGGTGTCAGACGCATTGGCAGTAGCAGTAGCAGCCTCGGGAATAGTATAAGGCACAGGCCGTCCCTCTGCCCTTGCGGCTTCTCTGGCCCCCCAGGCTGCGGCGTCCGAAAAGAATTCCGCATGCTCCGTGCGATCGAGCCCGTTAATTACGGCATTGGCCTGTGCGAGCTCCTTCGCGGTTTCGTTGACTGCTATACCATAGCGCTCACGCCATTTTCGGGTCGCCACCATATAATCGGCTTCCGTCCTGAAATTCTCGCCCATATTCATACTCTCCAGTTAGTGGAAATTATCGATCCTGTTAGCGGTTGAACTATTCGATCTTTTGTAGGCAGCAGCGATGCTAATGATTTGTCGGGGCTCGTGCAATTGACGTTTTAGGGGGGTCGATTACTAGTTTAGGGATATGCTTGTTCAGGCCCTCCGAAATTTTCGAAATAGACTTGAAGGGGCTCCATGCCGTTTCGTGTGGAACGAAACAGCCAGTCTCATTTGGCGTGAGCGGAGGGGAATGGATGAGCTGGCAGGTGTTTGAGCTTGGCCATTCACAGGCAGGCGATGGCATGAAGTTG
Organism: uncultured Rhizobacter sp.; assembly: GCA_964242145.1. Classification (GTDB taxonomy): domain Bacteria; phylum Pseudomonadota; class Gammaproteobacteria; order Burkholderiales; family Burkholderiaceae_C; genus Rhizobacter. The sequence goes on along the minus strand of CAXTCD010000001.1, from coordinate 12,176 downwards.
GTCGCTGTTCGGAAGCCACGTGCGGCGCGCTTGCCCTGCTGAAGCAATCCGTTGATGGCCTCGGCGAATGCATTGGAGCGGTTGTCGATCATTCCCCCCCGCACGACGGCGTCGGCGCGCTCGGCAATCGACTTGGCCAACTTCTTGAACAGCTCAAGCCGGCAGTGCCTGGCCCAGTCACCCAGGCGTTCGACTGGGTGCGGGCAAGCATCGCATCGTTGCTGGCCGCCACGCCCCCCACTCTTGAGGCTCGAATGCGGCAGCCAGTGCATCGCATGCGTCTGCTTGATGGACCAGCCGTCGGGGTTCTTGCGCATGCCCACATCAGGCCCTTGATGGTCTTGCGCTCAGTCGTTCCCAGGGCTTGGGCCACCGCCTTCGGATCGTCGCGCATCTCGGCTTGGCGCACCTTGTCCATCGCATCGACGGCCATCGCCACGACATGGAAGCCGTCGTAGCTGATGGCGGCATCCGGCGAGCCATGCCCGCGCCATTGGCGTAGGCCGCGCTCATGTCCTGGCACACGAAGCACTTGCTCGGGAGCCCGCTGTGGGCCTTCAGGTCGGCCACGAAGTCAGGTACCGTCTGGTGTCGCGTCCCTTTGTTGCGAACAGTAGCCGCTTGTTCAAGATCTCCCGGGGCTGGCCATTCGCTTCGTTGCTCTACCTGGACTGCAGTCACCGTAAGCCGGCTCTCTGATGGCACGGTATTCACGCGCTAGAATCGCCGCCTCTGCGGGTGTAGTTCAATGGTAGAACGGCAGCTTCCCAAGCTTCATACGAGGGTTCGATTCCCTTCACCCGCTCCAGATCAACGCGTGGATCGATCCGCGAAATGGCCACCTCAGCGTGGCCTTTTTTTCGCCTGAATGAGTTGGGGGACGGGCCTCGAGCGCAAGTCTTCGATGCTCTGCGCGCCGATCACGCGGGCTCCACGCCTAATGAACCGGGTATCAATCGCAGCAGGCGCTGTGGCGCTTCCGTGATTTCACACTTTCAGGCCCAGGGGTCTGAAAAAGAGGCCAATGCCTGCCTTTTTTCGGCGATGGCGGCCCCGGCGCCGGGCTGAAGATGCTCGGATCGAACAGGGTCAAAGACATCATCGCGCGGCTGTGTGGAGGGCCGGGCAGGGGCCGAGGATTTTCATGGAACAGTGGATCGGGCGGGTACTGTGGGTGAATGGCGAGCGTGCCGATGGCGCGTTGCAGCCCGACTTGCTGCTGCAAGGCGCCGGCAGCACGTTTCAACTCGAACGGGTTCGCGGCATCGATGGCTATGCGCACAGCGCGAACGCCCACGATGCCTTGGTTTTTTCGCTGGGTGATGACGCCGGGCGGGCTTTGCTGGCCTGGCCTGCGCTGGCATCGGCCTGCGTGAATGCGGCGGTCGTGGTGCTGGCCCCCGAGGTAGATACCGATACGGCCGTTCGCTTGCTGCAAGGCGGCGTGCAAGACGTGGTGCTGCACTGCGATGCAGGCTCGTTCGCGATGCGGCTGCGACTGGCCGTGGCGCGCAAGCAGGCCGAGCAGGAAACCCGCAAGTCGTATGCGAGCGATCTCGGCACTGGGCTACCGAACCGCCATCAACTGATCGAGCACATGAGCCAGATCCTGGCGCTGCGCGAGCGCGAGCCACGGCCGGTCAGCGTGCTGGTGTTTCGCATGGACGGGCTGCATGGCGTCGAGTCGGCGCATGGCCTGGAATCGGCCAATGTCGTGCGGCGCAAGATCGCGGTGCGGCTGCGGGTGGGCGTGCGTGCCAGCGATGTCGTGGCCTCGCTCGGCGCCGATGTGTACGCGGTGCTGCTGCCGTCCACCGAATCACCGGCCGATGCGCAACGCGTCGTCGACAAGCTCGTGCGCTCGTTGCGCGAACCCTTCAACGTGGCCGGCAGCAGTGTCGGCGTGTCGGCTCATGTCGGCGTCGCGCAATTTCCGCAAGACGGCCGCCAGCCAGATGCGCTGCTGCGGCATGCGTCAGCCGAAGCCTTGCTCGGTGCCTATGGCATGCAGAGCGCAGCCAACGACTGACTCGGCGCGGAGTCTTCTGCTGCTTCTCGTCTCTGCGCCCTTCCTTTCGCTTTCGCCGTCAGCAACGGGGTGCGCTCAACCATCGCGTCATGCGTTGCCTTTGGCCTGATCGAGTCGCGTTGACTGGGTCGCCATCACACGGCGCCATCACCTCGCAGATTCATTTCAGATGAGATGGCAGATGACGGTGGGCCAGCCCTGTCGATGATTGGCAATGGCCCTGCTTCGGCCTCGTGCATCAGCGCCACGGCCTTCAAACCATCGGCCGATTTCGGCACTTCTGCCTGAGCGAGGTCGCTGGCCGTTCAAGTCGCGCGGGCGCGTGCCGATGCTGCAGTGATGGTCACCTCGATCTCGGCTGTTGTTTCCGGCGCCGCCGCTGCACCCGCATCGGCAGGGTCCGGGCTCGATGCCGAGTTGGCCAAATGCCAGGGGCAGCTGTCGGACTGGGTGCATTGCCCCTCCGGCAAGACGACCGAGGGCAAGACCAAGATCGCTGAAATCGAATCGCGTCTGGAGGGCATCAAGGCGCGCATCGCCAGACGAGACAAGGCCGCCGAGCCGGCCACCGATGCGGTGGGCAAGGTGGACGATCCCAACCCGGCGGGGCGGCTTGCACCGACCCGCATCGAAGCCGCGGCCGCCGCCACAGACACTCGCCAAGAGTTAATGGCGCGTTCAAGCTCACTGAGCGGCCCGGTGCTGAACAGCCTGGGCGGCTACCTCGATGTCTATGCCTGACTGGGTTGGCGCCGTGTGGCTGCTCGCGGCTATTTTTGAATGTCTCCCAGGCAGAGGTATTTGATCTCGACGTAATCCTCGATGCCGTAGCGCGAGCCTTCGCGGCCGAGGCCCGATTGCTTGACGCCGCCGAAGGGCACTTCAGCGGTAGAGATCAAACCGGTGTTGACACCGACCATGCCCGACTCCAGCCCTTCGCCGACGCGAAAGATGCGGCCCACATCGCGGCTGTAGAAGTAGGCGGCGAGGCCGAACTCGGTGGCATTGGCCATCGCGATGGCTTCTTCCTCGGTCTTGAAGCGGAACACTGGCGCCACCGGGCCGAAGGTTTCTTCGCGAGCACACAGCATCTCGCTGGTGGCTTCGGTCAGCACGGTCGGTTCATAGAAGTGGTTGCCGATCTTCTTGCCACCGGTCAGCAGCTTGGCGCCTTTGTCTAACGCATCGGCCACGTGCCGCTCGATCTTCTTGATCGCGTTGTCATCGATCATCGGGCCTTGCGTGATGCCGGCCTCGAAGCCGTTGCCGACCTTGATCGCCTTGACCTTCAGGGCCAGTTTCTCGACGAAGCGCTCATAGACGCTGTCTTGCACATAGAGCCGGTTCGCGCAGACGCAGGTTTGGCCGGCATTGCGGTATTTGCTGGCCAGCGCGCCATCGACGGCGCTGTCGAGGTCGGCATCGTCGAACACGATGAACGGCGCGTTGCCACCGAGTTCGAGCGACAGCTTCTTGATCGTCGGCGCGCACTGGGCCGCGAGGATGCGGCCGACTTCGGTCGAGCCGGTGAAGGACAGATGGCGCACGATTTCGCTCTCGCACAACACCTTGCCGATCTCGGTCGATTTCGCGGCGGTGATGATGTTGAGCACACCCGCTGGCAGCCCGGCGCGCTGGCCGAGCTCGGCGATCGCCAGCGCCGACAGTGGCGTTTGCCCTGCGGGCTTGACGACGACCGGGCAACCCGCGGCCAGCGCCGGGCCGACCTTGCGCGTGATCATCGCGATCGGAAAGTTCCACGGCGTGATGGCTGCGCACACGCCCATCGGCTGCTTGATGACGAGGTAGCGCTTGTTGTTGTCGGTGGTCGGAATCGTTTCGCCATACACGCGCTTGCCTTCTTCGGCAAACCACTCGATGAAACTCGCGCCATAGGCCACTTCGCCCTTGGCTTCGGCGAGCGGCTTGCCTTGCTCGGCGGTCATGATGCGCGCGAGGTCGTCGGCGTTGTCCAGCATCAGCTGGAACCACTTCATCAGGATCGCACTGCGCTCCTTGGCGGTCTTGGCGCGCCAGGCGGGCCAGGCGTTTTGGGCAGCCTGCAGCGCGGCCTGCGTTTCATCGACACCGAGATCGGCCACATCGACCAGCTTCAGCCCGGTGGCCGGGTCGAACACATCGAAGAGGGCCGGGCCCTGGACCCATTCGCCATTCAGCAGCGCGTTGGTCTTCAGCAGGCGCGGGTCTTTGAGCGCCGAAAGCGGTGATGTTTTGATGTCCATGAGATGTCTCCTGAGGCGATGCGTCGAATTTACTGCGTCACAGGAAGCCGGGTCGGCAAGGCGGGTTCAGCGCTGCTGTGTCGGCGTTCGGTGCGCGCGAACCATTCGCCTACCTGCACGCGGCATCCGGATACCGCAGAGGGTTCACCATTCAGCCGCTACCGCTTACTTGTTATCGCTTACCCGGCCGCCGCTCACTGACCCAGTTAACGCTGCGCGGCAAAGCTGTCGGCCAGGATCTGCAAGCCTTCGTCAACGAGTGCATCGCTGGCCGTCAAAGGCACCAGCACGCGGATCACGTTGCCGTGGACGCCGCACGACAGCAGGATCAGCCCGCGGCGTGCGGCTTCATGGACCACCCGCTGGGTGAGTTCGGCATCGGGCTGCGCGAGGTCACCGCCCTTGAACAGCTCGATCGCAACCATTGCGCCCAAGCCGCGCACATCGCGCACTTCAGGTACTTGCGTTGCGATGCGGCGCAGCCCGTTGGTCAGGCGCTCGCCCATCGCCTTGCTGCGCTCCAGCAGCTTCTCTTGCTCGAACACTTTCAGCACTGCGAGGGCGGCGGCGCAGCCGATCGGCGAGCCGGCGTAGGTACCGCCCAGCCCGCCCGCGGCCGGCGCATCCATCACCTCGGCGCGGCCAATGACCCCCGCGATCGGGAAGCCACCGGCCAATGACTTGGCGGTGGTGATCAGATCGGGCGCGACCGGCCATTGTTCGCTGGCGAACCACGTACCGCAGCGGCCGGCGCCGGTCTGCACTTCATCGGCAATCAACAAAATGCCGTGCTGATCGGCCAGCGCCTTCAGCGCGCTGATGAACTCGGGCGGCGCGACATAGAAGCCGCCTTCGCCCTGCACCGGCTCGATGATGAAGGCCGCGACGCGTCGGGCCTCGATGTCGTTCTTGAAGATCGTCTCGACCGAGTGCAGCGCATCGGCGACCGACACGCCATGCAAGGGGTTCGGGAAGAGGGCGTGGAACACCTCGGCCGGGAACGGGCCGAAGCCCAGCTTGTACGGTGCGACCTTGCCGGTCAGCCCGAGCGTCAGCAGCGTGCGGCCGTGGTAGCCGCCGGTGAAGGCGATGACGCCCGCGCGGCCGGTGTGCGAACGGGCGATCTTCACGGCGTTCTCGACCGCCTCCGCGCCGGTGCTGAGGAAGAACGTTTTCTTCGCGAAGTCGCCCGGCGCGAGTGCGTTCAAGCGTTCGGCCAGCTCGACATAAGGCTCGTAGGCCAGCACCTGGAAGCAGGTGTGGGTGTAGAGATCGAGCTGGGCCTTGACCGCGGCCATCACCTCAGGGTGGCGATGGCCGGTGTTGAGCACCGCGATGCCGCCGGCGAAGTCGATGTAACGCCGGCCTTCGACGTCCCAGACTTCGGCGTTCTCGCCGCGCTCGATGAAGATCTCATGCGCCTGGCCCACGCCGCGCGGCACGGCCGCATGGCGGCGTGCCATCAGGGTGGCGTTGGTCTGCGGGGCGTTCGAGCTGAGAGGTGGGTTGTCGCGCTTCATGGACGATCTCCAGAATGATCCGAGGGCCTGACTTTAGGGGCGGCTGGCGAGGTTTGCCTCGGGTGCGCGGAAGAAGCCTTTGAAACTCGCACCGGCCGCATGACCCATCGCCTTTGGCGCGGCGTCTCGCGCAAGGCACGACGGCGTGAAACCGGGTGGCCGCACTTCGAGGCGCGCTTCCTATAATCGAGGGCTCCGCTGAACCCAGCCCATGCGCGTTCGCGTGCCTGCATCGGCATCACAGAAAGAACCCGGATGAAAGCCTCCGAAATCCGCTCGACCTTCCTCAAGTTCTTCGAATCGAAGGGCCACACCATCGTGGCGTCGAGCCCGGTGGTGCCCGGTGACGACCCGACGCTGTTGTTCACCAATGCCGGCATGAACCAGTTCAAGGACGTGTTCCTCGGCTTCGACAAGCGCGCCTACAGCCGCGCCACCACCGCGCAGAAGTGCATCCGCGCCGGCGGCAAGCACAACGACCTCGAGAACGTGGGCTACACCGCGCGCCACCACACCTTCTTCGAGATGCTGGGCAACTTCAGCTTTGGCGACTACTTCAAGAAAGACGCGATCAGCTACGCCTGGGAGCTGCTGACCGAGGTCTACCAACTGCCGAAAGAAAAGCTCTGGGTCACCGTCTACGCCGAAGACGACGAGGCCTACGAGATCTGGAACAAGACCGTGGGCGTGCCGGCCGAACGCATCATCCGCATCGGCGACAACAAGGGTGCGCGCTACGCCTCCGACAACTTTTGGATGATGGGCGACACCGGCCCGTGCGGCCCGTGCACCGAGATTTTCTACGACCACGGCCCGGAGATCGCCGGCGGCCCGCCTGGATCTCCTAATGAAGACGGCGACCGCTACATCGAGATCTGGAACAACGTGTTCATGCAGTTCAACCGCGATGAAGCGGGCGTGATGAACAAGCTGCCGAAGCCGAGCGTGGACACCGGCATGGGCCTGGAGCGCCTGAGCGCGGTGCTGCAGCATGTGCATTCGAACTACGAGATCGATACCTTCGTGAACCTGCTGTCGGCGGCGAAGAAGGCGGTTGATGTGGCCGGCGGAAATGAGTGCGACCTGGACTCGCCTTCGCTGAAGGTGATCGCCGATCACATCCGCGCCTGTGCCTTCACCGTCGTTGATGGCGTGATCCCGAGCAATGCCGGCCGCGGCTATGTGTTGCGCCGCATCACCCGCCGCGCGATCCGCCATGGCTACAAGCTCGGCGCACGCAAGCCCTTCTTCCATACGCTGGTGGCCGCACTGGTGACCGAGATGGGCGATGCCTACCCGGAGCTGCGCCAGAATCAGCAGCGCGCGACCGAGGTCTTGAAGACAGAAGAGGAAGGCTTCTTCCGCACCATTGCCAACGGCATGGAAATCCTCGAAGCCGAACTTGCTTCGCAAGAGAAGGCCGGTGGCGCGAAGACCATCGACGGCGACCTCGCCTTCAAGCTGCACGACACCTACGGCTTCCCGCTCGACCTGACGGCCGACGTGTGCCGCGAGCGCGGCGTGGCGGTCGACGAAGCCGGCTTCAACGCCGCGATGAGCCGCCAGCGTGAGCAGGCGCGCGCGGCCGGCAAGTTCAAGATGGCGCAAGGCCTCGAATACACCGGCGCCGACACCACCTTCCATGGCTACGAGCACCTGACGCACAAAGGCGCGAAGGTCAGCGCGATCTATGTCGACGGCTCGCCAGTGCAAAGCGCGAAGGCAGGCGATGACGCGGTGGTCGTGCTCGACCAGACGCCGTTCTATGCCGAAAGCGGCGGCCAGATCGGTGATACCGGCGAGCTGCGCAACGCGACCTCGCGCTTTCTCGTCGAAGACACGATCAAGGTCCAGGCGGCCGTGTTCGGCCACCATGGCCGCGTGGTCGAGGGCTCGGTCTCGGTCGGTGATGTGCTGAATGCGCGCGTCGATGCCGAGCGCCGCGCGAAGACCATTCGCAATCATTCGGCCACGCACCTGATGCACAAGGCGCTGCGCGAAGTGCTGGGCGGCCATGTGCAGCAAAAGGGCTCGCTGGTGAATGCCGAGCGCACCCGCTTCGACTTCGCGCACAACGCACCGATGACCGATGCCGACATCGCGAAGGTCGAAGCGATCGTCAATGCCGAGATCCTCGCCAACGCCGCCACGCAGGCGCGCGTGCTGCCGATCGAAGAGGCGCAGAAGACCGGTGCGGTGATGCTGTTCGGCGAGAAGTATGGCGACGAAGTGCGCGTGCTCGACATCGGCAGCAGCCGCGAGCTGTGCGGCGGCACGCATGTGGGCCGCACCGGCGACATCGGCCTGTTCAAGATCGTTGCCGAGAGCGGCATTCAGGCCGGCGTGCGCCGCGTCGAAGCCGTGACCGGCGACAACGCGCTTGCTTATCTGCAATCGCTCGAAGGCACCGTCAACCAGCTCGCCAGCACGCTGAAATCGGCCCCGGCCGACGTGCCGGTGCGGCTCGGCCAGTTGCTGGAACAGGTGCGTGGGCTGGAGAAGGAGCTGGCCGCCGTGAAGGGCAAGCTGGCTTCGTCGCAAGGCGATGAACTGCTGGCGCAGGCGGTCGACGTCAAAGGCCTGAAGGTGCTGGCAGCCGTGCTCGATGGCGGCGACGCGAAGAGCCTGCGCGAAACGCTCGACAAGCTCAAAGACAAGCTGAAGAGCGCGGCGATCGTGCTGGCCGCGGTAGAGGGCGGCAAGGTGCAGCTCGCCGCCGGTGTCACGAGCGACCGCACGGCGAAGGTCAAGGCCGGTGAACTCGTCAACTTCGTCGCGCAGCAAGTGGGCGGCAAAGGCGGCGGCAAGCCCGACATGGCAATGGCTGGCGGCACCGACCCGAAGAACCTGGCGGCAGCCCTGGCTTCGGTGCAGGCGTGGGTCAGCGAGCGCCTCTGATGTAAGGAAAAGCGCATCAGCGCGCTGGGGCCCACTCAGGTAATCTGCACGGCATCATTCTCATCAAGGCGTGTTTCCATGAACCGTTCCGTGCTGCCGATGGCGCTGTCAGCCCTGCTGATCGCCACCCACGCCCAAGGCCAGGCCCCCACCCCGGTGTTCACCGCACCGATGGTGCACCCGATCACCTCCGAGCTGGAGCCCGCGCAGGGCACGACCAGCAAGCGGGTCACCGGCAATCAGCTGGCGCTGCGCAGCGTGCCACCGCGCAAGCAGGCCCAGACGGTGTCCGACACCTTCCAGCAGGCCTGCCTGAAGGCGCATGGGCAGCCTGAAGCGGTGGCTGACTGGGCGCTGAGCCAGGGCTTTGTGACGGCGCCGGCGCTGTCGCGAGAATTGGCGTCGAAGCTGGCGCCTCCCGGCGAAGCCGCGCAGGCCAGCGAAGGCACGAATGTGTTTGCGCGCGCGGCCGATGACGATTCGCTGCTGCTGATCTCCAGTGGCCAGCCGATCAAATGCGCCGTGTTGACTCGGCTGTCCGTCGACGGGCCGCAACTGCGCGCCCGCATGGAAGCGCTGGTCGCCGAAGGTACGGGCCAGAAAGCCGCACCGTCGCCGGTGCTGACACTCGACATGGGCGCACGCAACACGCCCCAAGCCGCGCGCATGGTCGGCTACAAGTTCGTCGCCGACGATGTGACACAGTCATGGGTGGTGCTGTCACCGGTGACGGTTGGCAAAGGCATCGCGTTCCTGGCGTTGTCGCTGGACACGGTGGCCTCGCCTGCGGCGCCTGTGCCTACAGAAGCGGCCGAGCCGGTGGCCTCAACACCAACACAGTAAGCTGCATCGACGACACCCCAATCGCTGAAGCCCCATTGATCAGTTCGACGCTGCCCAAGCAGGCTCCGAACGCGGCCGATCTGCGTGGCGTCGCACGACAGGCGTGGCTCGTAATAGGCCATCCCACTGAAGACTGCCACTGCGCGTGCTCGGCCAACGTTGGACAAGTTTTCCGTCGCTGAGGTTGAAGCTGTTCTTCAGGTAGACCGGGCTCGCCATTAGGCGGATGGGCAATCGCGGCGCCCGGCAGGGCTAACGCCGCCACCTAACTTGCCGGCGTATGCACCTGCCAAGTCCTCCCTTATCACCCGCTTGGCAGGCTTCGGCAGGTGCACAAGCTTTTCGAGCCACGGCCGCCTCGTCGCCGCCCACGGCGAGCGCGTGGACAGCACCGTCAGCGGGTTCCGCAGGTCGATCATCTGGTCCAGTCGCGAGCGAGAAATCGGGCGTCGACATGCAGCAAATCCCGCAGAAATCAGCCATAGGAATATCAGGTAAGGATCCAGATGGCAAAGATCACGCCAGAAAATGAGAATTCGTGCGGGTTACGTTCGAATGCAGGACGATTAACTAGTGAGAGTGACACTCTCGATGTCTTCGCCGTCTGGCCATCGAGTGCACGTGCCGGCGCCACTGATCACTACGCTGCGATTCGATGCCTGCGCAAGGATAAGCATGGCCAATTGTTTTTTGCCTGCTACCGAGTTTTCGTCTCGTAGTATCCAATATTTTTGGGTTGCGCAAGCCGGATGACCGCTAGCGGTTCCATTAAGAAAAATGACATTCAGACCGTCGCCTGAGCGGACAGTAATATCAGTTATTTGACCGGTCTGCGATCCGGCCGCCAATACTCGGCTCGTACAGAATAATACTAAGATATATATTGTGCATCGATATTTTTTCATGGTAACTCTCCATTACGAATTAGTAAAAAAGGCGTATTCAAGTCGAGTGTTTGAGGTGAGATGGCGCCAGCTCTATAGGGAGAATTCAGCGAAATCGCATGGCCCGTGCCGTTCTGGTTTGGATTCAACTGACTCCGTTGGCTAAAAGGCCATGACAACGGCATATCAACTGAAATTACCCTGCTTTTTGAATATCTCTGAAAAGAGTTTCGCAACTCTTCCCTCATGGCGTTGCGTAAGTTGTGAATTTATTGTATTAGCATTAATACATAACCTGTTTGCGTGATATCACAAGGCGTACTTCCGTTAAAGCGATCGATGTTGGCGACGTAAACGGCTTTCCCCTTTGTAATTGCTATAGAGAGAATGGAAAAGTAGTACGGATACTGTGCGTGGGTTGCAGGAATATACATTGTTAAATCAGCCCAACCAGGCTTGCAATATGTCGACGCTGGAGTTGTATCCATTGCGAACCATAGTGTTCCATCAGCCGCAATTTGCATCCGCTGAACCGGGCCAGTGATGTCTAATCCAGCATAAGACACTGTCGCGGAGAAGAAAAAACTTCCAAGGATGGCAAGCTTATAGATTTTTGAATGCATTTAATTTCTTTGCGGAATCATTGAGTAAATTGCCAAATATGCTAATGAAACCAGCGGCAAAACTATAGATTTACTATTCAGTTTTAATATGTGTTTAAATCGCGATGTTAACAACAGAAAATTATTAATTGTCAATGCGAACGAAATACAAGCCATTCACAAAAGCCCATGGTGTCAAGGTTGTGCATGTTGTTGACGGGTCCTCAATCCATACGGTGGCTCCTTTTGAACCACCTTGCGCCATCAATAATGCGGCATACAATCTCTTGCAATCATCCGGTTGAATTGAAGATGCCGCCGTATGGAAATTACAAATTCGAGCCCAACTGACGGTACCTAAGCTTTCAAGCAATAAATCCCCACTTCGCATATCTAATGACACACCTTTCACAGGGCCGCTGCATGTATAGGCCGCAGACGCAGATGCCGATATTGAAGAAATGATAGCCGCAACTACTAATTTATTAATTTTTTGAGATAGCATTTAGTTTCCTTTCGGTGATTTTGAGGGGAATTTTATCAATTAACGCCGACCCAATTTTCCCCTATGCTCAAGTAATGTTTGCCGCTTTTGTCTATGTAATAAAAACGCCCTGGATCTCGCAAGGTTGAACCGGTAGGATTTGAGCAGGTATTCGAATCTTCAACAGAATGAGTTACTGTCATCTGCAAATGAGATCCAGCTGTGACTGTAGCCACCCGTCCTGTTACCACTTTGATCTGTTTATTGATAACGACCGAATAAGCTCCACAAATTCTCACATTCTGCTGAATAGGCTCTGTGTTGAATGAAATTTGAACTTGCGGCTTCGGGGGATTTATAACTCCACCAGGACAAGAAACTGCCAATCCCCATCTTGTAGTAGCATCTTTATTTCCAGTGACTGCAACTTTTATATTGCGACCGTTTGCACTGTCGTACTCAAATGAATAAGTCTGAAGCCCAGACTTCTCACCTGAGCTTGTAGTTAATATTCTGTTGCCACTGCTGATTACCAACGCATCAGGAATCGCATATGCCTCAAATTGAACATTAACCTTGCCGTTGGCGGATCCCATGTCCATGGTCGTTACGTAGCCCTCCGTCCCGCCTTCTTGCGAGATTGGTTTGCCACATGGAATCGATGCTGGCGGGG